>DATJKO010000420.1:0-2363 GCA_035491355.1 Pyrinomonadaceae bacterium | reverse complement strand
GTCATCGTTGGTACACGTGTTTGGGACCAACACGCGTGCTTCGAGATTCAACTTGGCCCACTCGGCCTGGAGGACTTTGAGAGTTTTTTGCCGACTGAATGGCGCTTCGGTGTTCTCTGCGACCTGGTTCGTTTCTACGTGAAGGACGAGTTTGAATTCAACGTGCGGTTGATATTGAAAGCCGAAGAGATACCACCGGTGAAGTTGAGTATGGATCCGGCGTTGTCATGGACGTCCTGGCTCGGACCGGTGAAAGCCAACGAGCGCGCGAACGGAAATAGTCGCGGTCCAACTCACGTCGACGAGAATCCATTCATCATCGTCACTCCCGACGCGCTTCGCTCCCCGATCGCCGCAACCAAGAGTCGCATTCTCTATCGGCTGCCTCGAGGCAAGCAGGCGGCATTACTTCAGTTGATGAAGCGCAGCGATCCGAAAAACACCGTGGTGATGCGACAAGGCGACGCCGCCACCGCGCTCTACATCATCCGGCGAGGCAAAGTGCAACTCTCGCGGTTCGAACCTGACGGTAAGCAAACCATCCTCGGCATCTTGAGCGAAGGCGACTGTTTCGGCGAACAGGCCTTGCTCAGAAGTAAACCATATAGCGAATGCGCATTGACGTTGACGGACTGTGTGCTGTCTGTCCTGCGCCTTGAACACCTGGCGTTTGCGATGGTGAAAGATCCGGGCTTCAGACGCATGGTCGAGGCTTACCTGAATTCCGTGGAGATGGAAAACCAGGAAGTCAATCTCTTCGAGTCCGAATAAAGCGAATGAGTCTTTATATTCAGGACAACCTAAAGCTGAAAGTCTCGACGCCGTTGGGACCAAACAAGCTGCTGCTGAGTTCGTTTCGCGGCGAGGAACAGATCTCCGGACTGTTTCACTTCAATCTCGAGATGGTCTCGGAAGACAACGCGATCGACTTTCAGGCGATCGTCGGCAAGTCGATCACCGTCACACTGCGGCTCGGCAACGACGTCGAGCATCATCTCAATGGCATCGTCGCCCGGTTCGTTCAGGAAGAAACAAACCTGCGGCTCACACGTTACTACGCCGATGTCCACCCGTGGCTGTGGCTGCTGACGAAGACCAGCGACTGTCGCATCTTCCAAAACAAGAGCACGCCGGAGATCATCGAACTCATCTTCAACGATCTCGGCTTCAATGACTTCCGCAACGATCTGAAAAACAGTTACGACAAGCGTGAGTATTGCGTGCAGTACAACGAAAGCGCCTTCAACTTCGTTTCGCGGCTGATGGAAGAAGAAGGCATCTTCTACTTCTTCGAACACACGACGGACAAACACACGCTGGTTCTCGGCGACGACGCCGATGCTCACAAGGCGTGTCCGGGACTCGAAGGTACGGCGGTCCATTTCCGGCAGTCACTCATGGATCACACGCAGGATCTCGCAATCACACGCTGCCTGGTGGAAGAGCAGGTCGTCAGCGGCTCGTTTGCTCACGACGACTACAACTTTGAAACGCCCAACACGGATTTGAAGGTCGAATCGCAGAGCGACAAACCGAAGTTCAAGGTTTATGAGTACCCGGGCAATTTTCTGAAGAAGGACAAAGGCGAGAAGCGCGCCGACCTGCGTCTGGACGCGCTTGAGCAATCGCAGAAGATGATTCGCGGCGACGCATTTGTGCGTGCGTTTGTCACCGGTCACAAGTTTGAACTGAAGGACCACTACCGCGCCGATGTGAACCAGACCTACGTGCTGCAATCCGTTTCGCACGCGGCGACGCAGGAAAGTTACACCAACTCATTCACCGCTTTTTCCGCGGATGTTCCGTTTCGCCCGCCGCGCCACACGGCTAAGCCCAGGATCTCGGGAACGCAGACCGCGATCGTCGTCGGCAAGGCGGGCGAAGAAATCTGGACCGACAAATATGGCCGCGTCAAAGTCCAATTCCATTGGGACCAGCTCGGCAAGAACGACGAGAACAGCTCGTGCTGGATTCGTGTCGACTATGGCTGGGCGGGAAAACAGTGGGGCGGGATCTTTCTGCCACGGATCGGCCAGGAAGTGATCGTCAGTTACCTCGAGGGCGATCCCGATCGTCCGCTGATCACGGGCGCGGTCTACAACAACGAACAGGTCGTTCCTTACACGTTGCCCGACGAACAAACGAAGAGCACGGTCAAAACCAATTCCTCAAAAGGCGGCAACGGGTTCAACGAGATTCGGTTCGAGGACAAGAAAGACTCGGAAGAGCTCTACTTCCACGCGCAAAAGGATCAAAACATCGTCGTGGAGCACGACCGCACCAAGAAGGTCCTGCACAACGAGACGAACGAGATCAAACAGGATCGATCGACGACGATTCAGGAAGGCAACGATACGTACGTC
>DATJKO010000419.1:0-2405 GCA_035491355.1 Pyrinomonadaceae bacterium | reverse complement strand
GGATCTTAAGCGAAATATGCTCGATTTTTCTATACGCGTTTAGACAAATTGGTGTTCCGGACAGTACTACAATAGACTTCGCCGGGCTTTACGAGGCAATATGGAGCCGACAATCCTAAGATTGAGGTCGATTACAAGGTGGAAATAACAAAAGCGCTGGCGGCCCTGCAACCGCTTTACGGCAAAGATAACGTGGAAATCATCACTACGGACGGCCGGCGGGTGCGCGGGACAGTTCGCAGCATGAAAAATACTCAGGCGCTCACGACTCCCAGCGTCAAAATCCTCCTTGCCAACGGACAGGTCGTCAAGATTCCGTTTCCGACCATCGCCGAGATCAAAGATCACAATCTCGCCGAGTAGTGTTATAACTCCGCATTCAAGAAGTACCGCGGAAAGAAAGGTGGACTATAGAACTTGCCCTCTTCCCAGCCGAGCGATGACTTTGGAGTCTTCGGCGCCCGTATCGCCTCCGTCTGGTCTGAACTGCGCCCCGCAACGCGCGGGCTGGTTCAACGTGCGCTGCAAGCGCCCGTCAGCGGCGGACCGGCGACGCGTAATTTCCAGTACGACGCCCGCGCCGATCTCGAGTTGAGTCGCTTCCTCGCGGCCCTGGACGATCGCGCGGCGGAAAAGTCTGAGGCACTCGACGCGGAAACGGGAGGAAAACTCAGATCAGTCGCCGACACCTGCGCCACCGTCTTGCAGGAGAAAACAGAATCGGCGGAAGTCTTTGCTCAACTGGTGCGTCGCGCATCCAAGCAGCGCGACTACAAACGAATCGACGTACTCGCAGACGCTTTGAACTCACGTTTTCCACCGAGCGAGATCTGCGAACTGGCCCGTTCCGAAAACAAGATCGTTCGTGAACTCGCTAACGAAGCACTGGCCCGTTGTCCGATTTCAGTGTTGACGATGTTGCTGAACGATCCCGTCGATGCTGATATAGCACGTTCAGCGCTGCGACGGCAGATTCTTGAGTACGGTTCGGAAGAGGCGCGCCAGATTGTGAATGCACTCGACGCCGAGGAGTTCTGAGAATTGCGAATTGCGAATTGCGAAATGCGAAATGCGGATTTACAGTTCGCAATTCTCGCAATTCGTATTTCGCAATTCTTAAAACTGATGCAGCCGCTCGACCACCTGATCGATTAACCAGTTTGGCGTTGAAGCACCGGCCGTCACACCCACTCGCTTCACGTTTTCCAAATCAGCAGGATTGATCTCCGCGGGAGTTTCGATGAGAAAACTCTTCGCGCATTGCTCCTGGCAAACTGCGAGTAGCTTGACGCTGTTTGACGAGTGACGTCCGCCGATCACGTAGAAGGCGTCGACTTGTCCGGCCAGTGCGCGGGCGGCGTCCTGGCGATCGCGAGTAGCGGAACAGATCGTGTTGACCACTTGCGGTTCGGTGTCAGCTTTCTCACGCACCGCTTCCGCGACTTCCAAAAACGTCTTCAACTTGATCGTGGTTTGCGAAACGACGAGTGGTGAACGAAGCTCGGGCAGGTTTGCCACTTCACTCGCATCGCGCACGACGTAAGTGTTGTCAGGCGCATAGCCAACGACCCCGATCATCTCCGGGTGATCCGGGTTGCCGGCGACGACGACGTCGCGTCCCTGCCGCGCGGCGCGTTCGGCGAGATGCTGTACGCGAGTGACGAACGGACAAGTGGCGTCGATCACTTTCGCCGCTCGCCGTTCGAGATCGTGTTGCACTTGCGGCGTGACGCCGTGGGCACGAATCACGGCAATCGTGTCGCCGTCAGCTTCGTCAGGCGTATCGATGGTGGAGACGCCCTGGGCGCCAAGCCGTTCCATTTCCTGCGCGTTGTGGATCAGCGGGCCGAGCGAGCGAATGGGCCGGGCGCCCTCGTGGACCGCTTCCTCGACCATCTCTACAGCGCGCTCGACGCCGAAACAGAATCCGTATTCGTCTGCCAGTAAGACTTCCATCAGTCGTTTCGCCTATTCAAAAGTTTCAATTAGCGGCCTGTTTCAGATGCCCTGGCTGGTCGGATCAGTGGCCGTTCCGCGCTCTCGTTCACATTTCTCGCGCCACTCATCCCGCAACCTGTCGCCACCGGCGACCCGATCGCCAATCCAGCCGATTTCCCAGTCGACAGCACTTCGAATCTGACTAAGCACCGCCTTTTTGAGATCGCCGAGTGCGTGGGCAACGTCTTTTGGCATTATCGCGTAGGAAAAATCGCCAATTTGCCGCAGTCCATCACAAACCGCACCGCACACATCCTTAACGCAATCTCGACCTTCTTCCATAGCAAACCTCCGCCACACGGGATTCTAGCACCATCTGCTTTACGCCCGCACGGCTGGCTTAGTTCGGTACTGTCTCCACTTGTAGGTGTTTCTCTGCGGTCCTCTGCGCATTCTCGGCGCACTCT
>DATJKO010000418.1:0-5110 GCA_035491355.1 Pyrinomonadaceae bacterium | reverse complement strand
GACAGTTTCGACGTCCGCATCGATCACCATGTGACGGACAAAGCCGACCTCGCGTACCGCTATAGCTTCGGCGATCGCGATCTCTTCGAACCGTTTACTGGCCCAACGTTCTCGGTCGTTCCCGGCTTCGGAGATTCTGTAAAACGTCGCAGTCAGAATGGAATGGTCGCCTTGACGTTGGTATTGACGCCGAACATCGTGAATGAAACACGCGCGGCGTTCAGTCGAGTGGCTTCGTCAGTGACACAGGAAGCAAGTGTCTTGAATTCCGAGGTGGGCCTGCCGACGATCTCGCCGCGAGCGCGCGACCTCGGCCTCAGCTTTATCACGATTACCGGTTATTCGCCGATCGGCGACGAGGGCAACAACCCGCAGAACAGCGTCACGAACGTCTACCAGTTTCTGAACAACACGAGCTACGTGCGCGGGAACCATCTTTTCAAGTTCGGCGCGGACCTTCGGTTTACGCAGCAGAACGCGTTTCGCGATGTTGAGTCGCGCGGGCGGCTTCAGTTCTCGCCGTTCTTCCAGCTTACCGGCAATGCGTTGGCCGACATGTTGTTTGGATTTCCTTTGCTGACGAGTGTGGCGCACGTCGATAACCCGCAAAAGATCCGGACCGAGAGTTACAACTTCTTCATCAACGACAGCTGGCGCGTGACACCACAACTCACGATTACGGCAGGCCTGCGTTACGAATACAACTCGCCGCCCGTTGACGCGGAAGATCGCGCCACAGTTTTTGATCTGAACACGCGAACCATCGTCCCGGTGGGAACGAATGGAGTGCCGCGCAGCGGTTTCGACCCCGACAGAAACAACTTCGCGCCGCGCATCGGTTTTGCCTGGACCTATCGTGACACCGTCCTGCGTGGCGGCTATGGTGTCTACTACGATCAATCGCCGCTCGCGCCCGCGGAGTCGCTGTATTTCAACTCGCCGTTCTTCGACAACAACATCTTCTTCTCGCTGCCGGGACTGCCGCTGACGCTGAGCGATCCGTTTCCGTCGTTCTTTCCGTTCCCGCTGCCGGATTCAGCGCTCGCCATTCAGCGTGATCTCCGGACCGGCTACATGCAGCACTGGAATTTCAACATCGAACACCAGTTCTACAACACGACTGTGCTGGAGGTCGCTTACGTGGGGTCGAAAGGCACCAAACTCCTGACCGCGCGCGACATCAATCAACCGCAGCCACAGTTACTGCCGCCGGGACTGCCGTTTGTTCCGCGTCCCGACCCGCGTTTCGACGACATCGACCTGCTCGAGTCGCGCGGCAACTCGAACTACCACGCGCTTCAGGCACGTTTTCAGCAACGCCTGGCTAAAGGCTTTACCTCACTCGCGTCGTACACGTGGTCCAAGTCCATTGACGATGCGTCCAACTTCTTCAGCAGCGCCGGCGATCCAAACTTCCCGCAGAACAGTTACAACGTCGCCGCCGAGCGTGGCCGTTCGAACTTTGATGTCCGCCATCGCTTGTCGTTCAGTTACTCGTACCTGCTGCCGTTCGGCAAGGGCCGTCAATATCTCGCTGACAATAGCTGGGCGACGACCGTGTTAACGGGCTGGGAGACTCACGGCATTCTCACCTTTCAATCGGGCCGGCCGTTCACCGTGGCGCTGTTATCTGAAATCGACAACAGCGGCACCGGCCGTTCAATCCTTGGCTTCGGGGCGAACGATCGACCGAACGTCGTCGGTAATCCGGAGATTTCAAACCCGACGCCGGAACGATGGTTCAACACCGCCGCCTTTGCGTTTCCGCCGCCGGGAACGTTCGGCAACGCGGGACGGAATATTCTGGATGGACCGGGATTTCAGAACGTGAACGTGTCGCTGATGAAGAGCACGGGGTTGACCGAGCGCGTGAACCTGCAGTTCCGCGCGGAGGTGTTCAATCTCTTCAATCATCCAAACTTCAACCTGCCCGATAACTTCCTGGGCTCGCCGACGTTCGGACGGATCTCGTCGGCACGAGATCCGCGGCACATTCAGTTTGGGTTGAAGTTACTTTTCTAAGAGGAGGTCATGTCCATTTTCCGTTTTTCATTTTCCGTTGGCTGAAATGACAAATGGAAAATGACCAATGGAAAATGTTCAGTCCCTCGCTTCGGGAGCAGACTGCCGGTCGTCGAAGTCCCTGTACTTCGCGGATAAAAGCAGATCAGCTTCGTCGGGCGTTGGCACCTGCGGTGTCAGCGTGCCGTCGACTTGCTCGTAGAGCGGAGGCGGGATCTCAGCGAAATCCGACATCGGACCATAAACATGGTCCACCCCTTCCCTGAACACATCGCCAATCAGCAAATTGATGATGTGTACTCGCTCTTCCGGATACTTCCGCAGAAAACCCGAAAAGCTGAAGTCTTCGTTGTAGAACGCGTACACCAGCTTGCGCATCGACTCAATCCCGCGATCGAGTTTTGCCTGGTATTGTCC
This sequence comes from Pyrinomonadaceae bacterium, assembly GCA_035491355.1. GTDB lineage: Bacteria > Acidobacteriota > Blastocatellia > Pyrinomonadales > Pyrinomonadaceae > PSRF01. The sequence continues at coordinate 2,671 of DATJKO010000418.1, read as the reverse complement.
GAGACGTTCGGCGGAGAAGTCATCGCGTTTGAACGCGTCGTGAATCGCGTCAGTCGCGAGTTCCGCCATCTTCAGCGCGAGCAGGACGCCCGACGAGTAGATCGGATCGAGAAAGCCGTAAGCGTCGCCGATGATGATGAATCCGTTGCCGGCGTTCTGTTTTGACCGATAGGAGTAGTCGAGGATTGAATAGATCTTGTCGACGCGAGTGCCTTCCTCAACCCGCTTGCGGCATGGTTCACACTTTTCGATCTCTTCGTTGTAGATTTTCGCGAGATCCTGACCACGGCCCTGCACGAGGTACTCGGGATCCGCCACGATGCCGACGCTCGTGATGTCGTTTTCGAGCGGGATGTACCAGAACCAACCGTTGCTTCCCTTCTCCGTTCGCAGCACCAGCGTCGCGCCGCCGTTTAGATCCGGCTCGCGATGGACGCCTTTCCAGTACGAGTACAAAACAGCTTTCTTCAGTTTCGGATCGCGCACGCGCCAGCGAAACTTGTTCGACAACATTGCCGTCTGGCCCGTTGCGTCGACGACCACTTTCGAAAAGAACTTCTGACGCGAACCATCCTGCATTTCTACTTCCACACCGATCGCGCGGTCGCCTTCAAACAGCACCTGTTTGACAAGCACGCCCTGGTGGACCGCGACACCCGATTCGGCAGCATGATCGATCAGCAATTTGTCGAACTCAGCGCGGGTGACTTGCCACGTCACCGCACTCTCGTGATGCACGGCTTCGAAGAAATAGAAAGGACGCGATTCCTTGCCTGCCGCGTTGGCAAACTGGACGCTGTACTTTCGTACGAATGGGCTCTCTTTCAGCTTGTCGATCAAACCCATGCGCCGGAATGTCCAATAAGTGTCAGTCATCAGCGACTCGCCGATGTGATGACGGGGAAAAATCTCTTTTTCGAACAGGATTACCTGGCGGCCTTCGCGCGCCAGCATAGTGGCAACGGAGCTGCCTGCGGGACCACCGCCCATTACTATGACGTCGTAGTTATTTGTATTCATGCGTAGCGTACAGTTCTCAGTTCAGGTTCAAAAAAATCGACTAGGAAACGATCGACTTCCAAAAGTCCGCGCCGGGTTAACTGGATGGTGCCGTTTTGACGTCCGAGCAACTGGTTCGCGGCGAGATTTTCGTAGACAGGAAGAAACTCTTCCCAAACATCCACGCCATATTTCTTTTGAAAGTAACCGGTATTAAGTGCGCCGGTTTTTAGTTGCAGCACCATCTCGCGGATGAGTCGCTGCTTCGGCGTTAGGGAAACGGCCCGCAAAAGCGGCAGGCGGTCTTCGTTAATGATGCGGACATACTCCTCGAAGTTGTGCGCATTTTGAAAGTTTACGCCGCCGAAGTGCGAAAAAGACGAGACACCGAGGCCGATCATATCGCCGCCATGCCACAGCGCATCGCGGTAAATAAAGCGGCAGGTCTTCTTCTTCGTGGCGACGATGTCCGCGCCCGCGATCTCGTAATCGTGCGCGAGAAACTCTTCGAAGGCGTAGTTGAGCCAGCGGCGCTTCGTGGCCCAGTCGGCGATTGGCGACTCGACGCCGTTCTTCAGAATGTCCTGCGAGATCACAGTGTTGTAGGGCAGCTCCATCTGGTAGATGGTGACGGAGTCGGGCGCAAGCTCGATGGTCTTGCGAATCGCATCGCGCCACTTCTCTTCCGTCTCACCCATCATTCCGGCGATCAGATCGACGTTGATCTGCGGGAAGTCGACTGCACGGGCCCACTCGTAAGCGCGAAAGACCTCGGGCGAGAGATGAGCGCGGCCGTTGGCGGCAAGAATCTCGTCGTCGAAGTGTTCGATACCGAGGCTCAGCCGCGTTACGCCGATCTCTTTCAGGGTTTGCAGCTTGGCTTTTTGGATCGTGCCGGGCTCGCACTCGAAAGTGACTTCTTCGGCGTTTTCCCACGTCACGTGCTTGTTGAGACCATCGACGAGATAGTGTAGCTGTTTCTCGCTGACGTACGACGGCGTGCCGCCGCCGAAGTATGCGAAGCGCAACTGCCGTCCCTGGAAGGCCGGCGTGCGGCTGTACAACTCGTTCTCTTTAATTATTGCGTCGAGATAGACCTCGATTTCGGAGGCGTTTTTGTCCGTGTAGACCTTGAAGTAACAGAAGACACAGCGCTTGCGGCAGAACGGAATGTGAATATAAAGACCGAGCGGATCATTGACGCGCGCGGGCTGGTTCAGCGCGGCCAGTGCCTCGGAAACAAACTCCGGCTTCCACTGGGAGAAGGGCGGATAGTTTGAGACAAAATAGTTCCCGACTTCGGTTCTGCTTGGGGTTTCTACGGTCATCAAAAACGCGCTTCGGCGCAACCTGGCAAACTTAGCATCAATTCGGTGACGGGGCAATCAGGGGTTCGAACCAGGGATACTACGCGCGCCGCGATTCGTAGGTTGCGCGTTTATGACGTGACGTTGTATAGAACACCGATGCCCGAACGCCGATTCACTTTTTCGTATTTACGGCACTATTTACCTTATGTGCTGCTAATTCTTGTCTTCATCGCAGGGGTTTGGATCATCCTCACTCTTGGTTCACGGTTGAGCCCCGCGAGCGCACCGGCCGTCACAAATACACCCGCTGCTATCACTTCTTTGACGACCACCCTCAAAGAAAACTTCCGTAATCCGCTCAG
>DATJKO010000417.1:0-4468 GCA_035491355.1 Pyrinomonadaceae bacterium | reverse complement strand
ATGACTCTGTGATTGCGATACGACAGAATCTTGGATATGGCCGCCGGGATTTTAGACTATCCGGTTGACGCAGACCTAATCGGCTCGGAGCGGTAGCCGCAAGCTTCGTCGGCGCAGTAGCGGAAGGTGCCCTGTTTCTTCGTCGTCTTCTCCAGGAGAAACGGAGTATTGCACTGCGGACAGGTCTCGAGCACGGGCTTGTCCCAGTAAACAACGTTGCAGTTTGGATACTCGGAGCAACCGTAAAATGCCTTGCCGCGTTTTGACTTCTTGACGACGATCTCGCCCTTGCAACCCGGACGTGAACAGGAAACTCCCACCGTTTCCTGCTTGATGTATTTGCACTTCGGATAGTTCGAACAGGAAATAAACTCACCGTAGCGTCCGAAGCGCTTCACTAAGTGCGCGCCATCCACCGGACACTTCTCGTCGAGCGGCACGGGCGCCGGCGCGGCGACTCCGCTTTTTCCGATCTTGCGGATGTTGCGACACTCGGGATATCCGGTGCAGCCGAGGAATGGACCAAAACGTCCCCGCTTCAACTGCATCGGCTTGCCGCACAGTTCGCATGCCTCGGGTTCCGCTTCTTCCGCGGCCCCGCCGTCTGCTTGTGCGTTAGCGCCATCAGCACTGGCGGCTGGTTCCGCATCGCGCGTCGCTTCGCAGTTGAGACACTTCAAGTATGGACCAAAACGTCCCCACTTCTGGACCATGCCCGGCGTGTTGCACTTCAAACACACCTCTTCGGTCGGCACGCTCGTCTCTTTGATGTCTTTGATGTAGACCTGAAACTGTTTGAGGTCGCCTTCAAACTTGTCGTAGAACTCGCGCAGCGCCTTGGTCCACGGGATCTTGCCTTCTTCGATCTCGTCGAGCTCTTCTTCCATCCGCGCGGTGTAACTCTCGTTGAAGAGATCGTCGAAACCGCCGTCGATCAGAAGATCGTTGACGGTCTTGCCAAGTGTGGTCGGATGAAACCGACTCTGGATCTTTTCGACGTACTCGCGCTCCTGGATCGTCGACATGATCGCCGCGTAAGTTGACGGGCGGCCGATGCCTTTTTCCTCCAGCGCTTTCACGAGCGTCGCTTCCGTGTAACGCGGAGGCGGTTCGGTGAAGTGCTGTTCCGGAGTGATCGAGTTCAACTTCAGCGTCTCGCCCTTTTCGACGAGCGGCAAGGTGCGTTCTGCTTCCTCGTCCTCTTCAGTTTTTTCGTCGCGGCCCTCCTGGTAGATCTTCAGAAAGCCGTCGAACTTCTGCACTGAACCAGTCGCGCGGAACACAAACCGTCCGGCGTTGATATCGATCGTGGTCTGATCGAACACCGCGGGCATCATCTGCGACGCGACGAAGCGCTGCCAGATCAAGCGATACAGTTTCAACTCTTCAGGCTTTAAAAACTTCGCGAGCGAGTCGGGCGTGCGGTGGACTTCCGACGGACGAATCGCTTCGTGAGCGTCCTGCGCGTCTTTCTTCGAACGATAGTGGACGGCTTTCTCCGGCAAATAGACTTCGCCGTACTGGCGGCCGATGTAATCACGCACTTCCTCGAGCGCCGCATCTGAAACGCGCGTCGAATCAGTACGCATGTAGGTGATTAAACCTACCGATCCTTCCGAACCGAGCTCGACACCTTCGTATAACTTCTGCGCGAGCATCATCGTCTTCTTCACTGCGAAGCCGAGCTTGCGCGATGCTTCCTGCTGCAATTTCGAGGTGATGAACGGTGGAACCGGATTGCGCTTCCGCTCTTTCGTCGTAACGTCGCCCACGACGAACGACTGTTGCTGCGCCTCGGCGACGATCTCATCCGCTTTCGTTTGCTCGTTGATCAGGATCTCGTTCTTCTTGAGGTCCTGATCGAAACCACTCGTCTTGACGGTCTGCTCGCCGACCTTGAAGAGACGTGAATCAAACGCGGGCGGCAACTTCGAGGCGAGGTTCGCGGCGATCGTCCAGTATTCCGTTTTGACGAAGTTCTCGATCTCGCGCTCCCGCTCGACGACCATTCGCAGTGCGACTGACTGCACGCGTCCGGCACTCAAGCGTCCGCCAATCGTGCGGCAGAGCAACGGCGAGACTTTGTAACCGACGAGACGATCGAGCACGCGACGCGCCTGCTGCGCGTCAACGAGTTTGTCGTCGATCTTGCGAGGATGTTCGAAAGCGGCGTTGACCGCCCGCTTCGTGATTTCGTTGAACATCACGCGATGCGTCGGCTTCGCCGGACGTTTGGGAACAATCTCTTCGGCGAGGTGCTGGCAGATGGCTTCGCCTTCGCGATCCGGGTCAGCGGCGAGATAGATTGCGTCCGCTTCTTTTGCCGCTTTCTTCAGTTCGGCGACGATCTTCTTGTTGTTGCGCTTCTTTGAATCGGGGATCAGTTCGTAGGTGGGTTCGAAATTATTATCGACGTCTACACCGAGACCCTTCGAAGGAAGATCTTTGATGTGGCCTATCGAGGCCTTAACAATGTAGTCTTTTCCCAGGTACTTATTTATGGTCTTCGCCTTTGCAGGCGATTCAACGATTACTAAGTTTTTTGCCATCTATTCGCTTTTCTCTCTCACAACCTTCGCACAAAACACCTGCCCGGCAGCGCGCGAACGAGATCACGGATTTCCAAATTCAACAGCGCGGCGGTTAATTCCGGAACCGCCAATTTACTCTTATCAATCAACCAATCAACATGCGCCGGAATGTCAGGCGTCAATAACTTAAAGACCGAAGTCTCAACGGGCGAAAGGCCTTCCGGTATGAGCGACAAGCGCTCGCCGATCGTCTTCTCTTTCGACTTAGTGACCGGCGGTGGCAATAACTTCGCCGCGATCTGTTGCGGCAACTCCGCGGCGATATCCTGCCACTGCTGGACCAGCTTCGCTCCGGCGCCTTTGATCAAGTAGTTCGTGCCGAACGAATTGCGCGACGTGATGTTTCCGGGCACTGCAAACACTTCCCGGTTTTGTTCCATCGCCAGTCGCGCAGTTATCAAAGAACCCGAATTCTCCGCCGCTTCCACAACCACAATCCCCAGGCTCAGTCCGCTAATGATGCGGTTGCGGTACGGAAAGTTTTCCGATACCGGCGGCGTCTTCAGCGGGAACTGCGTCACCAGCGCCCCGCCATTGTTCAATATCTCCACGGCCAACTTCGCGTGATCCCGCGGATAAACTTCGTCCAGGCCCGTTCCCAGTACGGCGACTGTTCGGCCGCCTGCCTCGAGCGCGCCACGATGCGCGGCCGCATCAATTCCCCGCGCAAAACCCGAAACGACTGTCACGCCTCGTTGAGCGAGGTCGCGAGCCAGCATCAACGCCGCGTTCTGACCATAGGTCGAACATCTCCGCGAGCCGACCACGCCGATACAGGGTTGATCCAAACATTCTGACCACGCGCCTTTTACATAGAGAACAATAGGCGGGTCGTAGATCTCACGTAAGGATGAGGGATAAACCCCGTCGTCCAACAAAATGATGTCGCCGCCGAGTCGTTTCACCGCATCAATCTCGGTTTCAGCGGTGGACTGCAGGTCGCGAGCGATTATGCTATCGACTGCCTCAGGCGGCAGGCGCAAGTGCTCCAACTCGCTGCGAGTGCCGCTGTAAACGGCATCGGCAGAACCGAAGCGCTCTAAAAGTTTGGCAGCGGCGCGAGGTCCGATGCCGGGAGTCATATTGAGCTCGACCCAATCTCTAATCATGTGAGGAAATTCCTTTGTTGAGCTTCGTTTTATTCGTTAATTAGAAAGAGCAGTTACCGCTTCCCCGTGTGTCTGCTTTGGCGGAGGCGTGTAGGAATCGAACCTACCTGAGCCCGCTCTCACGGTCTCACTAACGGTTTTGAAGACCGCGCCATTCACCAGAACAGATTCGCCTCCACGGAGGCCACAAACCCTACGCTCACCGAGTCGAGACTGTCAAGGTGGCATTAGATTTGGGCTCTGGGGCAAGTTTGCTCCCGCAAAGGCGCAAAGAAAAGAAAGAACACCCCTGAGTCATTGATTCGCCTTTACGCCTCTTGCCCTGCGCCTTTACGCCTCTTGCCCTGCGCCTTTGCGCCTTTGCGGGAAATCTTCTAATATCTGGTTCGAACGTTCGTTCGAAAAACAAAGCGATGATCAATTTTCAAACATCACCCAACGACTATAAACACTGGAAGCTCGATATTGCAGGCCCGGTGGCCACGTTATCTATGGACGTCGCGGAGGACGAGACGCTCGCCGAAGGCTACAAGCTCAAGCTCAATTCCTACGATCTCGGTGTCGATATCGAGCTTGCCGACGCGATTCAGCGTCTGCGCTTCGAGCATCCGGAAGTCGCGGTCGTCGTCATCACCAGCCTCAAACCGCGCATTTTCTGCGCCGGCGCGAACATCTACATGCTCGGCTCGTCGTCGCACGCGTTTAAGGTCAATTTTTGCAAGTTCACCAATGAAACGCGCTGCGCGATTGAAGATGACTCCAAACATT
>DATJKO010000416.1:0-2310 GCA_035491355.1 Pyrinomonadaceae bacterium | reverse complement strand
ACCGTCTGCGAGGCGGATCCGGACATCAGTTTGCCGATCTCTGAATCAAGGCAGGCTGAGGCGACGGAGTTGCTGCGGTCATTTGGTGTGAATGCTGAGCAGAGTGTCGTCGCGATCTGTCCGGGTTCGATCAACAGTCGCGCCAAACGTTGGCCGGCGGAGTCGTACGCGGCGCTCGCGGATCGTTTACTTGAAGAGCAGCGACAAGTGTTATTGATCGGTTCGCGTGACGAGATCGACGTGACAAACGAAGTGACGAGCCGCATGCGAAATCAGCCGATTGTGCTGACTGGCAAGACGACGCTCGATCAGATCACGGCGGTGTTGAGTAAGGTCGACCTCGTCGTCACCAACGATACTGGTCCAGCGCATATCGCTGCTGCACTCGGTTGTCCAACGATCGTGATCTTCGGTCCGACAAACCCGCTGACGACCCGTCCCTTTTCATTTAAAGCCGAGATTCTTCGCCATCCGCCGGACTGCGCGCCGTGCATGCTGCGTGACTGTCCGATCGATCACCGTTGCATGACGGCGATTACGGTCGACGAAGTGTTCGAACATTCGCACGTGTTGTTGAAGCGGGCCAGTTTTGCCAAAACAGTCAGGAGCGTGTGCGACTCGGTCGTGTGAGTTTCAATGAAACGTCCAGCAGTTTTCATCGATCGTGATGGAACGATTTCGGAGGAAGTCGGGTATGTGAATCATCCGTCGCGCTTTCGCGTGTTTCCCTACTCCGCGGAAGCGATTCGGGTGCTGAACGATGCCGGGTGGCTCGCGATTGTCGTAACGAACCAGGCAGGCGTCGCGCGCGGCTATTTTGCGGAAGACGTGATTCACAAGATCCACGATCAACTCACGCGAGATCTGCAGAACGCTTCGGCGCGACTCGATGCGATCTATTACTGCGCGCACCATCCGTCAGTCGGCGAACCGCCGTACCGATTCGACTGTGACTGTCGCAAACCGAAGCCGGGCCTGATCGAGCGAGCGGCAAAGGATTTCGATATTGATTTGGCTGCGAGCTGGATGGCGGGCGATCGTTACAGCGACATCGAACTCGCCCGCAACGCCGGACTGAAGTCTGCGTTTGTGTTGAGTGGGTATGGCCGCGGTGAGTGGGAGTATCAAAGTCAGACCTGGCAGCAGCGGCCCGACCTGATTTGTGAGAACCTGCTGGAAGCCGTAAAGTCCATCGTTCACGACAGAATTGAAGGATGAAATCCCTGGTTGAAATAGTGCGCAGTTTCGCGGATCGCCGAATGCTGATCATCGGCGACACGATTGCCGACCAGTTTCTATACGGAAACATCAGCCGCGTGTCACGCGAGGCGCCGGTGTTTATTCTGCGACACGAACAGACGCAAACAGTCCCGGGTGGCGCAGCAAACTGCGCGATGAACCTGGCGGCGCTCGGCGCGCACATTTCGTTGATTTCCGTAGTGGGAAACGACCCGGCCGGACGAGAATTACTGTCAAGACTCGAAGCAGCGGGCGTGGACGTGAGCGGTGTGATCGTCTCCGAGAAGATTCAGACCACCACCAAGGTGCGTATCCTGGCGGGCCAGGCTCATTCAAACAAGCAACAGGTTATCAGGATCGACTACGAAGGAAATTCGCTCGCCGACGGTGAACCGCGAGATTCGATCCTCCATGCTTTAAAGAAAGCGCTGCCTGCCGCAGACGCGATCGTCATTTCTGACTACAACTACGGCGTCGTAGACGATCGCGCTGTCGGTTTGGTGCGCGAGTCCGGTTCAAGACCAGTGCTCGTCGATTCGCGCTTTCGCCTGTCGGAGTTAACTGGGTTCACTGCCGCGACTCCGAACGAAGACGAAGTCGAGCACCTGATTGGCCATGCGATCGGCTCGACCGATGAACTACAAGCCGCGGTCGGAACTCTGAAACAACGTCTCGGCCATCGCGCGCTGCTTGTCACGCGAGGCGCACAAGGCATGATGCTTCTCGAAGACAACGGGCCACCGCTTAACATTCCGGCGGTTGGATCGCAGCAGGCAGTCGACGTCACTGGTGCCGGCGACACCGTCATCGCGACGTTCGCACTGGCGGTCGCGTCGGACGCGTCGTTTGCCGACGCAGCGCAACTCGCAAACTACGCCGGCGGTCTCGTCGTGATGAAACGCGGCACGGCGTCAGTCACCGCCGCCGAACTCGAGCACTCGATCCTCAACTCCGAAACTAATTGATGTCGCCGTCGAACAACTCAAGAATCTTGGAGCACGACGAACTACTGGCCCGCATCAAGGACGCCCGCAGCACAGGCGCTCGCGTCGTGCTCGCGAACGGCTGTTT
>DATJKO010000415.1:0-1505 GCA_035491355.1 Pyrinomonadaceae bacterium | reverse complement strand
AGCCTGAAAGGCCTGAAAAGGTTAGTGCACCGTCTTTGCGGCTAAGTAAACAACGCGGCGAACGTCTCGTTTGTCTGACAGCGTACGATTACCCGACCGCCCGGATTGTCGACGAAGCCGGAATCGACGTGATTCTCGTCGGCGACAGTCTCGGCAATGTGGTGCTGGGATACGGCAACACAGTGCCCGTCACGCTCGACGAGATTCTGATCCATTTGAAGGCCGTGCGACGTGCCGTGCAGCGCGCGTTGCTGGTCGCGGATATGCCTTATGGAACGTTCCACACCGGTGCCGACGACGCGGTCAGAAACGCGCTGCGACTCGTGAAGGAAGGCGGCGCGGAAGCAATCAAACTCGAAGGCGGTCACAAACGCGTGCCGCTGGTGAAGCGACTGGTGGACGAAGAGATCAGCGTTATGGGCCACATCGGTCTGACGCCGCAGTCGATCAATCAACTCGGCGCCTACCGAGTGCAGGGCAAGACGCCAAAGGCCGCGCAACAGTTGCTTGACGACGCGAAAGCAATGGAAGACGCGGGCGCGTTTGCGGTTGTGCTTGAAGTAGTGCCGCGCGAAATCGCACAGATGATCACGGAGAGCATCAGCATTCCGACGATCGGAATCGGCGCCGGTGTTCATTGCGACATTCAGGTGCTCGTCCTGCACGATATGCTTGGTCTGTCGTTTGGCAAACAGGCTCGCTTTGTTCGTCCTTATGCAAATTTGCGCGAGGTGATGACCGACGCGGTCAGCCGCTATGCCGATGACGTTCGAAACGGCTCTTACCCATCCGAAGCAGAATCGTATGCGCTGCCCGCCGATACTGCCGCGGAATTGGAAATCGATATCACCTCAAGAGACTCAAAAGCCGAGAAGTCTTAATTCCAACCTCAAACTATGGAGATCATCAATCGCCGTCAGCGCATGAGTTCCGTCGCGCGCAAAATCCGTCGTGAACAGGATAAAACTGTGGGACTGGTTCCGACGATGGGCGCTCTTCACGAAGGGCACCTGAGTCTGGTTCGTGAAGCGAGACGAATGTGCGACGTGGTGGTGGTGTCGGTTTTTGTGAATCCAACGCAGTTTGGTCCAGGTGAAGACTTCGAACACTATCCGCGCGACTTGACCAAAGACACTGCGCTGCTCACGGACTACAACGTTGATTACATCTTCGCGCCAACGGTTGAAGAGATCTACCCGAAAGGCTTTTCCACTTACGTGAACGTTGAAGGTTTTTCCGAGCAACTCGAAGGCGCGTCGCGTCCGGGTCATTTTCGTGGTGTAGCAACCGTCGTCACGATTTTGCTGAACACTATCAGACCTGACTTTGCGTTCTTCGGCCAGAAGGATGCGCAACAAGCGCTGGTGATTCGTCGTCTCGTCAAAGACCTGGCGTTCGACACTGAGATTGTCGTGTTGCCGATCGTGCGGGAAGATACCGGGCTCGCGATCTCATCGCGCAACCTTTACCTGACTCCGGAAGAGCAGAACTCAGCGTCTGTGATT
>DATJKO010000414.1:0-5701 GCA_035491355.1 Pyrinomonadaceae bacterium | reverse complement strand
TGACGCCGCGTTTGTCGAAGTCTGGCTTGCAGCGCGCAACGTAACCGAGCTCGGTAGTGCATACGGGAGTAAAGTCTTTCGGATGTGAGAACAGAACGGCCCAACTGTCGCCAATCCACTCATGAAAACTAATGGGGCCCTCAGTGGTGTCTGCTTGAAAATCGGGTGCTATGTCACCAAGTCGTAAAGCCATTTTTATTCTCCTTCTTGTTTGGAACCAGCACGCTTTTACAACTAACTAATCGGCAAGTCAAACCGGGGCGACTGCTTCCAATCGATCCGTGTTATCCTGCAAAAACCTATGAAACTTGCGCTGAACGGCGCGACCACAATGCGCGCTAATCTCGAGACTGATCTGCGGGCGGCGAAGGCTGCCGGCTTCGATTACCTGGAGATTTGGGCGGCAAAAATCAAAGACAAGTCGATCGCGGAGTTGAAGGATTTGTTCGCCGAAGCGGGCGTGCCCCCGTTGAGTATCAACTCGATCGAACACATCACGTTTCGCGACGCAGACGCATACGAAGGCATCAAGCGACAGTGCCGCGAGTTCAGCGAGATTGCCGCGGCGATCGGATGCCCGTACATCGTCGTCGTGCCCGGACGATTACCGGCGGGTGACGTCGATGTCGTGGCGGAATCTGTTCGCGTCTTGACCGAGCTTTGCGACATCGCTGCCGAATATGGCGTCGCGTTGGGGTTCGAGTTTCTGGGCCAACCAGATTGCAGCGTGCCGACGCTTGGCCTCGCCAATGAAATCGTGCGCGCCGCGGCGCGTGACAATCTCGGATTAGTGATCGACAGTTTTCACTTCTACGCCGGCGGGTCGAACGTCGGAATGATCGAGCAGCTCGATCCGCGACAAATCTACATCTTCCATATCAACGACGCCGAAGATCTGCCGCGCTCGCAACTCGAGGATCGTCATCGGCTACTGCCGGGACTTGGCATACTGCCGCTGCGCGACATGGTCGAGGCGTTTCGCAAAATCGGTTACGACGATGTCGCCAGCGTCGAGATCTTCCGGCCGGAGTATTGGGAACGCGATCCACTTCAACTCGCACACGACGCAAAGTCGGCAGCAGAACGAGTAGTGAATTCATGACTATCAACATCGGATTCATAGGCGCAGGCTTCATCGCCGGTGTGCATAGCGGAATTCTCGCTCGCGACGAACGAGTTAAAGTCTCAACCGTTCACGACCTAATCCCGGAGCGCGCACAACAACTCGCACGCGCACACGACGCAACCGTCGTGTCCAGCGCAGAGGAAGTGATCGCAAACTCCGAAGCAGTCTTCATCACCACTCCAAACACGCAACACGTGCCGCTCTCGCTTGCTGCAATCGACGCCGGCAAACACGTCTTCTGCGAGAAACCACTCGCCACCACGATCCCCGAAGCTCAAGCTGTTTTCGAGAAAACTCAGACCAGCAAGGCGGTCTTCCAGATCGGACACAACCGTCGCTTTGCGCCTGTGTACGCCACCCTCAAACGACTCGTGTCCCAAACTCACGAACCACACTCAGCGCACGTTAAGATGAATCGCGGCGAGTTGCTGAAGCCCGAGTGGACCGGCGACCCGAAAGTCACCGGCGGCTTTCTCTACGAAACGCCGATTCACATGTTTGACATGATGCGGTTTCTCTTCGGCGAAATCGAAAGCCTGCAGGCGATCGGATCGAGTCATGAGTACAGCGAGATCGACGACTTCTCGGTGCTGTTGAGATTCGCGAACGGCATGCATGCGACGCTCGCAACCGCGGCCGACGCGAGTTGGTTGTTCCCGTTCGAACGCGTTGAAGTGTTCTGTCATCACGCCACGCTGGTGACGCGCGAGATGGAATCGTTGGTTTGGAGCAGCAGTGTGGAAGGCCACTTCAGTTCGGAGTCGATGCAGCAAACTCCGCGCGAGGAGAAGTGGGGTTATGTCCAGGAAGACCGCGCGTTCGTCGATTCGATCGTGAACAACTCGCCGCCGCTCGTCACCTCGTTTGACGGCTTGAAGTCCGTCGAGATTGCCAACGCCGTTTATGAATCCGTCCGTTCCGGCGCGCCGGTCCAAATGAACCTATGACAAAGCGTTGCGCCTGGGCCCGCTCACCGTTATCCATCGCCTATCACGACAACGAATGGGGGGTTCCCCTTCACGACGACACGCGCTTGTTTGAATTCATCGTGCTTGAAGGCGCTCAGGCGGGCCTGAGTTGGGAAACCATCCTCAACAAACGAGAAAACTATCGCGCCGCCTTCGACGGGTTCAATCCAGAGAAAATCGCCAGGTACAACGAGCGCAAGATTGTCTCGCTAATGAACGACGCCGGCATAATCCGCAACCGGCTCAAGATCAATTCCGCAGTCACGAACGCGCGGGCCTTTCTCGACATAAAACGCGAGTTCGGAAGTTTCGACGAATATGTGTGGCGGTTCGTGAACGGCAAGCCGCTGCGCCGCAAACGTGGACAGCCCGTGCCGGCTCGCACCGACCTTTCAGACGCGTTGAGCAAGGATCTCTTGAAGCGTGGTTTTAAATTCGTCGGCTCGACGATCTGTTATTCTTTCATGCAGGCAGTTGGAATGGTCAACGACCACGATCCCACTTGCTTCCGCTACACCCAGGTTAACCGCTGATCTTCACGATGGAGGCTTATAACTTGAAACAAACACTGCTGTTGCTCATCGCCGTTTTCTGCTTTGCTTCCGCAGCGCTCGCCCAGTCGACGCCGAGTGCGCTCGCCAATCTGCCTGACGCAGATACGCTCGTTTACATCAGTCCGCAAAGAATTCTGAACGACGCGGTGCCCAAGGCGGTGCCTGCGGCGGATGTCGCAAAGATGCAGGCCGCGTTCGCGGACATCAAGCGCGGCATCGGTGTGGATCCTTCGACGATCGAATACATCGTCCTGGCCGTACGCTTTCACAAGCCCGCAGCCGACCTGAGCTTTGTCGCGCCTGACGTGATGGCGGTGATCGGAGGCGACTTCAGTTCCGAATCACTTTTCAGCCTGGCGCAAATGACCTTTCAAGACAAACTACGTCTCGAGAAGCTCGGCTCAAGAACCATTGGGTTGTTGACCATCGATCCGATTGCTGCCGAAGCAGCGAAGAACCCCGTGTTAAAGCCGTTCACCGAAATCGGCGCCGTGGCGTTGACTCCCAACTCGTTGGCGATCGGTAATCTTCGTTATCTGAAATCCGCGATCGAGGCGGCCGACGGTGCGGGGCGAATCAAACCCGAAACCTTGCAGTCGCTGTTGCGCGATCCAAACGTGCTCATGGCCGCGACTGGTGCTCCGCTCGCCTCGTTCGCCCGCAGCTTTGGCATGATGGGCACCGAAACAACCTCCCGGGACAGCCGGTGCGATACGAACTTTGGTAACTTCTACGCTGCCGTTACAATGTCCGGCGCGAATTACAGCCTGCGCGGCGCGATGGCGGCCGACAATCCCGATACGGCCAGGATCATCGCGAACCTGTTGTCGGGTTTGATGAAAACAGACATCAGCGCCATACCCGACAAGACCGCGCAAACGATCCTTCAAAGTCTGAAACTGACGGCCCGAGAGAGCGAGGTCGTGATCGAAGCCGACATTCCCGCGCAGATGATCGCCGACCTCGTTCGCGAGCAAACCAAGCCGAAAGATGCGGCCGCTCCCGCAACTTCGAAGAAACCGGCCCCCCGGCCCGTACGGAGAACTAAAAGGAGAAACTGATCAATCATGCGCAAGAGTCTCTTGACGATGGCATTCCTGCTGTTGGCAGGTATCGCAATCATTATCGTCGCTTCATTTGCTCGCTCGACGAGCGCGGCGCAGAACGCAAACAGTTCCACAACCACAAACAGGAACCAGAACGAGAATCGCTCGGTCACTCCACCATCCGACGCAAAACAGGACTTCTCGAAGAACACGTGGGAACTTCCTGACGACGCTGACAAGACGAAAAACCCAACCGAGGCAACAGCCGAGTCAATCGCGAAGGGCAAAGAGTTGTACCTCGAGCGGACGAAGGGTAATTGCATCTTCTGTCACGGCGAGACCGGGTCCGGCAACGAAGCGAATCTCGCGCGACTGCGACGCAAGCCGGCGAACCTCTCAAATAAAGAACGCATGACCGCGATGACTGACGGCGAGGTGTTCTGGAAGATTTCGAAAGGCATCACCGGCATCATGCCGGCGGGCGAGAAACGCATGAGTGAGGAAGAGCGCTGGCACGTTGTGAACTACGTCCGCACGCTCGCAAAAGACAAGTAGGGTTAGTGGAGTTTCCTAGAAACCCTTTTGACATGTGTCTCTCGCTTGCGAGAGGCCAGCTTAAAAGAACCGGTCTGCGTAGGCGCGAACTTCTTTCAACGATCGTTCCGAGATCAGGCGAAACAATTTGATCTCGCACCCAGCGGGAATGCGCGGGGACATCAGCGAGTCGGTAATCACAAACGCCGCAGAACGCAGTCCTTTCTCCCAACCACGTTCGCGCGCGTCGCGAACACTCAGCGCGTCGGCATCGAGGCCCGCCGCAACGAGCAGCGTCCGCGACCAGCGCAAAAACTCCGGCCACCGCGACACGATTGCGATCAACGCATCGGGTCGCGGTTTCGTTTCTCCGCGAAACGATTCCACTACCGATCCCGAATGAAGCACGATCAAATCCGTTTCCGGTTTGACACGATCTCCAAACGGTTCGAGATGTCCGTAAAGCACCAGCGGCACCGCGCCGATCAGCGCCGAGGGGTTGTCGAGATCCTTTGGGCCAACGCCAACCACTCTCACCTTCGTAACTGCCTTGATCTCCGCGACCAGAATCTCGCGCAACTCGGGATCGGGTTCGAGTACGAGGAAATGGTCCGGCCCCTGCACTGAAAACGACCTGCTGACGCCCGACTGTATGTCCGCCAGCGAATAGCCTTGCTCGCGCAAGTGCCGGAAGAAGCGCGAGATCAACTGGTCCAGCGCCAGCCCGTCTTCCATGTTCTCGTCGACGCGTACGCGGACATAAACTCCGCTGCCTTTGCGAAACTCGACCCACCCGCGTCGCGCAAGCTCGCGATATGCGGCGCTGACTGTGTTGGCATGGATCGAGTAACGACGGGCCAGATCGCGCGTGCTCGGCAGGCGTTCGCGCGGCTTCAGGTCGTTGCTGACGATCCCGAGCGTGATCTGCGTGATCAACTGCTCGCGAATCGGGATCTCACTGTTCTTGGAAAGCCATAGTCGCATGGCACTTTGGTGCGCGGCAGAATATCATAGCCCGCGTGAGTAAAACGTGGTCTGAAACAACATTTTCCAACACCGCCGGTCCGTCATATCTTCGCCTGCTGGGTGATGGAACGCTCGAACAGCGAGTCGCTGAGTTGGAGCGTCTGCTGGAGCGCTGCACGGTCTGCCCGCGCGACTGTTTGAATAATCGTCTGAACGACGAGATTGCCGCATGTTACTCGGGCCGTTGGCCGATCGTCTCGTCTTACACGGCGCACTTCGGTGAGGAGCCGCCGCTCGTCGGCACCAAGGGCGCGGGCAACATCTTCTTCGGCAACTGCAATCTGCGTTGCGTCTACTGCCAGAACTTCCAGATCAGCCAGGACTACCAGGTCCAGAAGGCCAACGAGGTCTCCGTGGAGCGACTGGCCGAGATGGCCCTGGAGCTGCAGGCCCGCGGATGCCACAACATCGGCTTCGTCTCACCGACGCACTTCGCGCCCCAGATGG
>DATJKO010000413.1:0-6144 GCA_035491355.1 Pyrinomonadaceae bacterium | reverse complement strand
TTTGTGACTGAATTGGACCGGCTGTTGTTTCTCGACCCACTGTCCCGTATTCCACGACGAACGATTCAACTCAGCGCCGACCCACAAGAGCGCGACCGCAATAAAAACGGCGCCATAGATCGTGATTTTCGCCAGCGCGTTCGTACTGTGATGGAAGATCTGGGGCATTGCCGCAGGATTCGTGAGGGCACGTCACACCGCTACAGCCTTGGGAGACACAACAGCCCACAAACCTTTCACTTTTCGAACTGTTTATTGCAAAGTGCTGGTACTTTACCAAATAGATCGCAATTTTCAAATCGCATCGATTTGGTAGGTTGGAGGGGAGATCCGCGTGCGCTGAGGTTACGCGGTCGCGTCGCGGGCCAGGAGGGCCACGCCGATGGGTGCTGCGTCTGGACCGAGTTTGGCGGCGACGATTTCAGTGGCTTCGAAACAGCGCAGGAAGGCACGACGCTTCACTTCCTGAATGATCGGATTGAGGATCAGTGGTCCGGCGTCCATTACGCCGCCACCCAGGACGATCCGCTCGATATTCAACAGGTTAATGACGCTCGCGACGCCCGTTCCGATGTACTTTCCGGTGCGTTCGATCATCATCATGGCGAAGTCGTCGCCTTCGTTTGCGGCGTGCGCAACGTCGTCGGCAGTGAAGTTTTTATTGAGTCCAAGACGTGACAAGGACGAGGTCGAATCGCGATTCAGACGCTCGCGCGCGCGGCGCACGATACTCGGCGCGGACGCAACTGTTTCCAAACAACCGGTGTTGCCGCACACGCATTCGAGGCCCTCAGTGTCGATCGTGATGTGACCAACTTCGCCCGCAAAACCGGAGGCGCCCGTCCACAGCTTGCCGTCGAGAATAATCGCGCCGCCGATGCCGGCTCCGATCATCATGTAAAAGAGATTTCTGGCACCGACACCCGCGCCCGCTTGGAATTCTCCGTAAGCTTCGGCGTTTGCATCGTTTTCAATCTCGACGCGGAGGCCAGTCGCGCGCCTCAGTTCGCCGTGCAGGTTTTCGACCTGGGTTGCCGGAAGATCCCGCGCGACAACCACTCGGTCAGTTTGCCGGTTCACGAGTCCTGGAATCGCGACGCCAATTGCGGCTACGTTGCCGCCGGTCGAACGCAGGTGGGCGGCGAGCTCCGCCAGCTGTGCAACGATGTTCTCCGGTGTGATATCCACGTCGCGCCGTTCGCTGATCTGGCCGTTGTTGTCGACTAGAGCACCACGAGCGTGGAAGCCTGAAATATTGATACCAATGAAGTTTGTTCCCGGAGCGGTCATCGCAGTTTAGTTGATCTGGGACTGTTGCAGTTACGTTGCACGAAGCATAGACGAGGGTTTCAGGGCTGTCAAACAGGTCGTTCTGAGAGTAGAATTGTCCGCACTGGCGTTGATCTTAGTGCTTTGTGCTTTGTACTTTGTACTTTGCGCGCCAGGCTTACCATTTGAGAAGCAGCGGACCGTTCGAGTTAGGAACAAAGAACAAAGTACAAAGTACAAAGCACTACCCGACGAGTGCACATGGATATTAAATCCATCCTCTTACCGACCGATTTTAGTGAATGCGGGAACTATGCGCTGTCGTACGCCGCCTCGCTGGCGCGGACTTTTCGCGCCACGATCATCTGTATCAACGTGATCGAACCGATTGTGCCGACCGTTGGCTACTCGGGAATGGCGGAACCGTTGCCGATTGCGGACATCGCCGAACAACTCGAAGACTCCGCGGAACGCGAGTTGCCAAAACTTGCCGAGTGTGAGGATTGCGCGGGACTGGAGGTCGAGGAACTGGTTGTGCATGGCGAAGCGGCTTCCGAGATCGTGCGTGTCGCTAAGGAACGCAAAGTTGACCTGATTGTGATTGCGTCGCATGGCCGCACTGGCTTAGGCCGGATTCTATTCGGCTCAACGGCCGAATCGGTGGTGCGACATGCCTCATGTCCGGTGCTGGTGGTGAAACCGCCGCAGGAAGATGAACCGGACAGTAGTCAATAACGAGCCCTCCAGTTTATTCTTGTCGCCGCCGGGCACGGACTGGCAACGCGGATCATTTCAGAACCTTGCATGCACCTCGACTTTCTTAATGATCTGATATTTCAGTACGGACTGTATGCAGTATTCCTTCTGGTCATGCTCGAGGGCGATATCACGCTGCTTATCGCCGGCGTGTTGGCGCACAGCGGGTTTTTCGGCGAGTACAGCTTTGCCCAGGTTTTAATCTGGGGAACTGTCGGCGGATCCCTTAGCGACAATCTGGCGTACTTTGCAGGACGAGCGTTTTGCGAAGGCGTCAGAGAAGTTCGTTTCTACCGTGCCGCCAAACCCCGACTCGAACGACTCACGAACAAGTTCGGTCCCCTCTCGATCTTTCTCTCGAAGTACATTTACGGCTTGCGTTGGGCGGCGTGCGTGTTCTACGGCGTCGGTCGAATGCCTTACCTGCGATTTCTGTTGCTGTCGTTCGCGAGCTGTTTCCTGTGGGTGTTTGTGCTTTCCGGCGCGGGTTACTTCTTCAGCGGCGCAGTAATGGGACTGATAGGCGACTTCCAGCGACTCGGAAAAGTGCTGCTGGTGATCGTGGTTGTCGGAATCGTTGGGTTTTATCTGACTGAGCGGTTCTGGTTGTCGCCGAAAATGGAAGAAGCGGATCCGGAACGATTGCAGGAGCTTGAACACGCCGCCAGCGAAAAGCTACAGGATCTGCGCGAAGAGATACAGGAACACATTCCGTTCAAGCAACACCGCGGCGAGCATAAAGAACGCAAAAGTGACGGCGATTAGACGACAGCATTCGTTCTAAAGATTTTCTTTGAGCTTTGTGCTTAGTTCTTGGTACTTTGTAGCAGTCTCGAACAAAGTTCTTTGGTAATTAATCTCATTTAATAAGTTGGCGAACAGATGATTATTGAGTCTTCAGCACCGCCGCGCGTCGACCTGGCGGGCGGCACGATCGATATTTGGCCTCTATACCTTTTCCACCCGGGCGCTACCACAGTCAATTTCGCACTTTCACTTTACGCGCGCTGCCGCATCGAGACGCGTGACGACGGGCGCATCGTTCTCGAATCGCGCGACCGCAAAGTTGCTTTTGAAACCGAGCTTTCCGCGATTGAAGACTTGCGGCTGGAAGAACGTCTCGAGCTCGTTTCCAAGCTCGTACACTTTTTCAAACCGACGACCGGTTTTCATATGGTCGTCGACAGCAACGTACCGGCTGGCGCCGGGCTTGGCGGATCGTCGGCGCTGGCGATCGCGTGTATCGGCGCGTTGAATCGACTGGTCGGGAATCGTTACGACGAGCGAAAGTTCGTCACGCTTGCGGCGAATGTCGAATCGACGGTGATCAAAGTGCCGGCTGGATTTCAGGATTACTATCCGCCGATGTATGGCTCCGTGTCGTGCGTGCATTTTCGGACCGAGGGAATCGAGCGAGAAGGGCTGGATGTAAACATCGACGAACTCGAACGCCGGATCGCGATCTGTTACACCGGCGAGCCGCGGCTGTCAGGAATCAATAACTGGGAAGTCTACAAACGTCACATCGACGGCGATACGGAACTGTTTGAACTCTTCGACGGCATTCGCGATTCCGCGCGCAATATGCGTGAGGCGCTGCTGGCGGACGACTGGGACCGAGTCGCCCAGGTGATGAAGAACGCCTATCCCAACCGGAAACGGTTGGCGCCGACAATCACCACGCCGCAGATGGACATGCTCGTTGAAAAAGCGCTCAACAACGGTGCGTTGGCAGCGAAAGTGTGTGGCGCAGGTGGCGGCGGATGTATCGCGTTCCTCTGCTCCCCCGGTAGGCGAGCGGACGTCGAGGCAGCTTTGGCGAGTGAAGAAGGCGCTGAAGTCTTAGACTGGAAAGTGGCGCGCGAAGGGTTAACGGTTACCGAGAGCTTTTAACCACAAAAGGCACAAAGAGCACAAAAAGCACAAGAGAGACAGAAAGAGACGAGAGAGACAGAAAGAGAAAAAGAGGATCTCAACTGAGTAAACTCTTTCTCGTTCTTCTTGTGCCTCTTGTGGCTTTTGTGCTTTTTTGTGGCTAACTGTTTCTCGCTTACCCGCCTTCTGAGCGTTGCTTCGCGGCGGCCGAGAGTGCAGCGAGTCGCGCAACTTTTTGTTCGAAGGTCTCGCCCGCAACTGGGCCGGTATCAACCACACCACAGTAAGTCGAACGTTTCATCAAAGTGCGATCCGCATCGCCGGTTGGTTTGTGTTCACCGGCTGAAGCGGCAGGTGTAGATGGGACCGCCGCAGGCGCAGATGGTGCAGCGGCAGGAGCGGAAGGTGCTGCTGCTGGTGCGGCTTCGGTTTCTACAACGGGCGCGGCAGCAGCAGGAGCAGCGACGACAGTCTCACTTGGTCCACCACCTTCTTCCTGGCGTTGTTTCGCGCCAGCCGATACCGCTTTCAGTCGCGCTACCTTCTGCTCGAAAGTCTCACCGGCAACAGGACCAGTATCAGCGACACCCGCGTAAGTCGAACGCTTGAACAACTGACGATTCGGGTTTTGCCCGAGCGTCTTGTGTTCAGCAGGCTTCGCTGGCGCTGCTGGCGCCGCGGGCTTCGCCGCGGCCGGTGCTGCAGCTTTCGGAGCAGCAGCCGGTTTCGCAGCAGGCGCAGCTGGCGCGCGTCCGTGCCCTGGAGCCTCGGTTTCCAACATCACCCAAACGCCGCGCTCGTTCTTCTGGACGACCGGCAGCGTCCCACCCGCCGCCTGCAACAACGCGGTCAACTCCGCTTCCACGAAGCGCACCTGTTTATTCGGATCGCGAACGTGGCCCAACGGCGGACCCATGTAGAGCGTCCCGCACGTCTGGCACTTGGAAAGTACGTCGTCGCCACGCAAGTGAACCTGTGCTGGTTCGCCCGCCGTGCCCAACTGCTTCAGGTGCCCGTTACACAGCTTTCCCTTTTCGTTCTTTTGGTTGCAAACAGTCTGCGCGTTGACGATTCGTTTGGGAACAGGCGCAGATGCAGTCGCCGCAGAATCCAGCTTGCCTGTTGGGGTGTCAGTAGCTGCCATAGTTGGAAGCGAATCTTAGGAATCACAAATGAACATTGTCAAATGATATTCTCGCTCGGAATGCTCGAAGACCTCAGCGGCAAAGTTTGGCGGCTGCTCCCGGCGCGATTCCGGCGTTGGAGTATGCGCGCGACGCACACGCACTTCACTGTCACTGCCGGCGCGATAGTTTTCAACGACTCCGGACACGTGCTGCTGTTGAAACATCGGTTTCGTTCAGGCAGCGGTTGGGGCTTGCCAGGTGGTTTTCTCGAAGCAGGCGAACAACCGCTCGACGCGCTCCGTCGTGAGCTGCGCGAAGAGATCGGATTCGAAATTCTGGACCCTGAAGTATTCGCCGCACGATCGTTTCGCCGACCGCAGCAAGTAGAAGTGCTGTTTCGCTGTCGCGGCAACGGAGGACCGCAACCTCGGAACATGGAAGTCGAACGGGCGGAGTGGTTCGCACTCGATTCGCTGCCGGAGGGTTTGCCAAAAGATCAGCGACTTTTTATCGAACGCGCCGCTCGCGATGGAGGAAAAGGGCGGGATTGATGTATGCTCTCGCGCGAATAACAATCAATTTGTCCTTAGTACTTTGTTCTTTGTTCTTTGTGCTTTGTTCTTTGTTCGTGGTTTCATGGACCAGCACAGCGTTGGCAAAACAAAGCACAAAGTACAAAGCACTAAGGACAAAGTACCAAGCACAGGAGCACCCAATGGTCCAGCTGATTCCTTCTCAAGATTCGGTAATGCAGATTCTCAAAAAGACAGGAGCGTTTCGCGAGGGCCACTTCGTTTATCCAAACGGCAAGCATTCGCCACACTACTTCCAAATGCCGCTGGCGTTCCGCTACTACGACACCGCCCGCGTGCTCGCGGTGGCGCTGAGCCGTAAGTTTCGACTCGAAAAGGACATCTCCAGTCAACTCCCGAAGATCTCCGTGATCAGTCCGAGCTCGGGCGGCATTCCCGTCGCGTTTGGTGTGCGCGACGCGCTCAACGCTGAGCAAATCTACTGGGCCGAACAGGAACAAGGGCAACGCATGTTTCGCCAGTATGTGAACCAGGGCGAGGTTAATCCCTGCATCATCGTCGACGACATCATTCGCAGCGGCAAG
>DATJKO010000412.1:0-1600 GCA_035491355.1 Pyrinomonadaceae bacterium | reverse complement strand
ATCCAGGCGCCGGAGGTTTTTGTTTCCGATCTCGATCCCGTGCGGCTGACTCCCGGATGGCGGCAACCCGAGCTGAATCGCAACTTCAACAGCGGCGGTTTGATCGCCGGCGGCAGACACTTTGAAAAAGGCATCGGCATGCCGACGAATTCCGAGATCGAGTTTGAGCTGAATGGAACGTACGATAACTTCGTCGCGCTCGTTGGGATCGATGACGAGTTCAATAACAATGACGCGAAGGCGGAGTTCTTCGTGATCGGTGATGGTAAGGAACTGTGGTCCAGCGGCGAGCTGAAGAAGGCCGACGGAACAAAAGCTGTCAAGGTGGATGTGAAGAGTGTTAAGCGATTGATGTTGCGAGTCAGACGCGCCGGCGAAGGCGGACGCATTCATGCTGACTGGCTCGACGCGCGCTTAGTTCATTAGATTCGTGTTTACCATGATCTCTCGACGAACGCTCCTCCAGTTAGCGCTCATTTCTCCCATTGCAACAGCGCTGCATGCAGCCCAACGCTTCGGTCGCAACACTCTTGTCAACGCACCAGGCAGCATTGTTCCGGAAACCGACGGCGTAAAACTCACGCGTAACTGGCGCGGTCCGGTTTGTGAATCGCAACTAACAAATCACGGCACGCGCGCGGTGCGAATAAGATCAGTGGTGCTCTTCGATCTGCAGCTTCCACTACCTGCATCGACTCGGCTTTACGGCGAAGGTTTCCAAATGCTCTCGCAAACCGGCGGCACGTTGGGCCAACCCGCAGACCTCGGCAACTACACCGACGCCAAACACTACAAGATGCCCGCTCCCGACGGCGCAAGAGCCCTGTATGGCATGATGATGCTGACGCCCTCCGCCACCGAGAACCACTTGCTGGCGTTCACTTCGTGCCGCCGCTTCGCCGGACAGTTTTACCTCGCGGGCCAATCGCTGAAAGTCGTAGTTGACACCGAAGACCGCGAACTCGAACCCGACGAGACCTGGCAACTCGAATCGTTCACGTATGAATCAGGCGCCAACCGCGAGCGTTTACTCGAAACACTCGCATCGCAGCTCGTCGCAAATCATCCGCCGCTGCGGTTTCCCAAACCACCAACCGGCTGGTGTTCGTGGTATTGCTTTGGTCCACGCGTCACGTCGCAGCAGGTGCTCGACAATCTCGACTTCATCGCCAAACACACACCCGGCCTGCGTTACGTTCAGATTGACGACGGCTACCAGCCGGCGATGGGCGACTGGCTCGAAACCGGCGCGGCGTTCGGCGGCAACGTGCAAGGCGTGTTGAAACAGATCCGCCAACGAGGTTTCGAACCGGCGATCTGGGTCGCGCCTTTTGTTGCCGAAGAGAAGTCGAACGTGTTTCAGCAGCACCCTGACTGGTTCGTCAAAGACAGCGACGGCAAACCGCTGCGCTCGGATCGAGTGACGTTCGGCGGCTGGCGTCGTGCTCCATGGTACGTACTCGACGGCACGCACCCGCAAGCGCAACAGCACGTCGAGTCGTTTTTTCGCACGATGAAGCGCGAGTGGGGCTGCACCTATTTCAAACTCGACGCGAACTTCTGGGGCGCGATTCACGGCGGGCAGTTCCACGATCCCCGC
>DATJKO010000411.1:0-7073 GCA_035491355.1 Pyrinomonadaceae bacterium | reverse complement strand
ACTCCTCAGTCGCTTCGCGATCGATCGCCCGCAACTCTTTATCAAATCCGTGTTGCTTGAAGACCTGTCGTAGCGCTTTCTGCGTCGACACGACATTGCGCGTCGTCACTCTCAACTCCATCGAACGAAAGACCAGCTCGGGTTCACGCCACTCCAGCAACCAGAGCACGATCAGCGAGAACAACGCCAACACAAGCGCGAGATCCCATCGTCCAACGCCGGCAGCGAGACCCAGCGCCAGACTAATCAACAGGACCGTGATCTCCTTCGGATCGCGAATATTCGTGCGGAACCGAACCAGCGACACTGCCGCGAAAATGCCGAACGCGCGCGCAGCGTTATCACCTACCACAATCATCAGCGCGGCCGCGACGATCGCCAGCAGTATCTGTGTCTGCGACACGTAAGGATTTCGCTTCAATGCGAGGATCCGTTTGCGCGGACGAAACGCCAAAGCAGCACCGAGCAGCGCAGCCAGCAGAAAGCGCAACGAGATGCGCCCCATCGTCTCGGCCCACGTATCGCCGAGCACGTATCCCTGACTTTGCTGGACGCCAAACATGCGATCGATGAATCCTTCACCCGCACCGGTAACGCGTGTGGCAGGCGTCGGCTGTGTGCCGGGCTCACCGAGAATAGCTGAAGGTAGTTCAGCTCCCGTGCGGTTCGGTCGATCTGGTTCCGGCCGTGTCGCAGTTGGGGCGAGCGATTGAGTTTGACGAGCCCCTCCGAGGTAATAGGCCACGAGCCCGCTCACCACGACAACACCCAAAAACACTACGACCAAGGTGAGGATTTCCTGTTTACGCTTCTGATTCACTGCCATCTACATCTCCGATTCTTAGTTAGCGCAGTCTGCCAATCTGTTCGGCCGGGCGAAGATTCAGCAGCTCAGTGGATCGCTCGCGTATTTCTCGCGCAAGCAGGTTGATTTCATCGGGGCGGTAGTTCGCGGCGCGAAAGGCGTCGCGCAGTTGTTGGTCGCTGAGCTGTGAAAGCCAACTGCTCAGCCACTGTGCGTCGCTGACAGTGATGTCTTTCATCAGCCCGCTGTTCTTGCCACCAAAGTGCAGCACCACGCGGTTGCCTTTCACCTTTTCGAAAAACTTCGAGTTCGCATAGTTCGAGGGGTTGTTGCGGCTGCGAGTAAAACGCCAGAACAACGGTGTCGTACTCGCGTGGCCAAACGTCGCCCCAAGATCGCTGATGATGTAACGAAGCTCCGCGTCCGAACCCTTGCCGATTTGAATGGTCTCGTTGTTTGAATCCTTCAGGTCCCAGTTGTTGATCATGGCCATCATGATCTTCAGACCCTGATACTCCGGGGTGCCGAGGAACGGGTTCCGCTTCCATTTCCACTCACCAACGCGATCCCACTCTTCCGGACGGGCTTCAAACCGAACGTTCGTAAATGTTCCCTTGCCGGGGATCGTCACGCGCGGCACTAGGTAATTCACTTCGGTCTGGTAACCGAGGCCCCACAGCAGCCGGATTGCAGAAGTCTCGGACTGTGCCTCTTTGCCAATCTTCGCGACCCACTCGCGCCCCGACGCATCGCGTACGCGATACTTCTTTGAATACCCGCCTTTTTCCTCTTTTAAGAAAGTGATGCGACGAAGGTCGGGTCGCATGCGCGTTCCTCCCGGACCAAGGAACAGATCGCGTGACGAGATGTCTGTCGGACGCTCCCACAACACCGGAGTGCCTTGTGGAGCTTGCTTCTTCTTTTTCGATTTGGCGGCGACGCCGACGTTGATCGCCGAAAGACAAAAAACGAGCGCCAGCAGAATCACAGTGCGAAACTTTGATGTATGCATACGGATCTCCAACTCCGAGTCTTCACTCGCGAGTAAACGGGGATATTGTTGGGGAACTCGTGTAAGCGGGGAGAGTTAACTTCCGCCGATCGGCCGGCCCATGAAGTATGTCTGACTATTGAACGGTTCAGCGTCGTTCATGATCGGACGATACGTTCCTTCGGCCGTTAGTTCACGGGCTTTCGTGTTGTCGCTCCAATAAGCATCCAGCAACACGTCGCGCAAATAGCGTTTCGAGCCAGGCTCAGTCACGGGCGCAACGACCTCGATGCGGTGTTTCAAGTTGCGCGACATCCAGTCGGCACTACCGATGTACACCTCGTCATCGCCGCCATTCGCAAACCAGAACACACGGCTGTGCTCGAGGAAGCGACCGACAACACTGCGCACACGGATGTTTTCAGACAAACCCGGAATGCCGGGGCGCACCATACAAATGCCTCGCACGACGAGATCGACTTTCACGCCGGCTTGCGAGAGCTCGTACAGTTTCTCCACCACCTGCAGATCGGCGAGACGATTTAGTTTCGCGATCACGTGCGCCGGCCGGCCCATGCGCTTGTGTTCGATCTCGCGATCGAAGAGTTGGTTGAGCTCTTCTCGCAACGCCACGGGCGCGACCATCAGTTTTCGGTATTCTTTCTGGTTCGAAAACCCGGTCAGGTAGTTGAATAACTCAGTCGCATCACGTCCGATCTCATCGTCGATAGTAAACATGCCGAGGTCGGTATAGGTACACGACGTCGTCGGGTTGTAGTTGCCTGACGCGATATGGACGTACCGCTTCAGCGATTCACCTTCGCGACGGACAACGAGCGTTAGTTTTCCGTGGGTCTTCAGACCGCTCACGCCGTAAACAACGTGAACGCCGGCTTCGTCGAGTTTCCTGGCCCATTCGATGTTGTGTTCCTCGTCGAAGCGGGCCTTGAGCTCGATCAACGCAGTGACTTGCTTGCCTTGTTCGGACGCGCGGATCAATGCCGGTGGAATCGGCGACTCCGGACCAGTCCGGTAAAGACAGATCTTGATCGCGACCACGTCCGGATCTTCAACAGCTTGATCGATGAAGCCGGTTACGCAGTCGTACGAGTCGTACGGATGATGAAGTAACCGATCGCGTTCTTTGATCGCGTCGAAGATCGTCGGGTACGACTCGAACCACTCCGGCATCTCCGGTTTAAACGGGGCGTCTTTTAGGTCCGGCCGATCGACGTCGTAAAGAGTCATCAGATCCTGGACGTTCAGTGGACCATCGAAGACGTAAACATCCTGAGACTCGAGATCGAGCGACGTCGTCAAGTACTCGATCATTTCGGGCGGCATGCCTGGCGACACTTCCAGTCGAACGGGCGAGCCGAACCGGCGTCGCCGCAGTTCTTCCTGGATCATGCTGAGCAGGTCCTCGGCTTCTTCTTCGCGAATTTCGATGTCGGCGTCGCGAGTCACGCGGAAACGATGACAGCTTCCCGGATGCATTCCTGGAAATAGTGCGTCGATGTTTGCTTCGATAATCTCGTCGAGTAGAACGAAGCGTGACGCTGTCGCGCCGATCGGCACCAGGCGCGGCACGCTCTGCGGAACTTTGATCCGCACAAATCGCGATTGCATCGTTTTGCCGCGGCCGAGCAACTTCATCTCGGTCGGCGCCTCGACCATCAATCCGATGTTCACACTTAGCGGCGAGATATATGGAAACGGATGACTCGGATCGACAGCGAGTGGCGTCAGAATCGGAAAGACTTTCTCCATGAAGTAGTCTTTCAGGTTCTCCTGCTCGTGTCGTGACAATGCCGCATATGAGATCAACTGAACGCCATTAGCGTACAGTTGGGGCAGGATGTCTTCGCGCACGACACGCGCCTGTTCGGCGACGAGCCTCAAAACGCGTTCGCGTATCTGTCCCAACTGTTCTGCCGGCGAAGTGCCGTCGGCGGAAACGTCAGTTATTCCCTGGTCGAGTTCTTCTTTGAGACCCGACACACGGATCATGAAGAACTCGTCCAGGTTGGACGAGAAGATCGAGGTGAATTTCAATCGCTCGAGCAACGGCTCGTTCGCGTCCAGCGCCTCTTCCAGGACTCTCGCGTGAAATGCGAGCAGGCTTAGTTCGCGATTGAAGAAGAGTTGGGACTTTGAAGGTGCGATCGAGACTTCTACCGCTTTAGGGAATTCATGAACCCGCGCTTCTCTTTTTACAACTGTGGACATAGTTTTCCTGAAATTGCTTTGTCTAATAGTTTTTTGAGAGAGCCACTTACTGCATTGCCTCGCCGGGGATTGGGGCAAGTGGTGTTCCAACACGGGATACGAGGTGGCTAACAGGTTAAAAGTTGCTCTTTTAACGATTTAACCATTCTGTTACGAAACCGACCCGAAGCTTTCGTTGTACGCAATCGATACTCGGCGGGCTCAGTTTTTGTGTCTGCGTTCATGAATTTATGCAACGGCGGTCGGGTCCGGTGCGTTTGAGGATAGGTCCGTAAACCGTTAGGTCGCCTCGGACGAAACTGAAGTTTGTGTGAGCGCACAACCTTCAGCTTCAGGTCCAGCATCTTGAGCCTGACGACCGAGGCGACTTTCGGTGGAACTTTCGGTGGAAAAAGTCACCAATTGGACCTTGTTTCATAGTGGGGCGTTTGTTTGACACCCTAAAAAAGCGTGTGGTACCCTCCAGTGTGATTTTGGGCTCCTTAATTGAGCTTTAGTTGTACCCAAATCATAGAGGAGCCAAAAGATACCGCGCCTGAAAAAGTGAATGCACCGTTGTGACTCTCCTTTCCCGGAAAGTCACCCGCGTATTCGCATCTTTCTTTTGAAGGAGTACGACGATTTTGATGTCAGCGAGCTTTACTCGTTTGATGGTTCGTGTGGCTTTACTAACGGCGCTCGTCGCTTGCGCGGCCAGCAGTTACGCACAGATCCCAGCCGCTTCATCTGCACGCCAGATTCCAACTGAAGTTGAACAGTCGGAAGGGCGCATCACGCAGATCATTGCGCGCGCCGAGGATCATTTCCGCAAGGGCAAACTCAATCTCGAGGACAGCAAGCGCGAACAGGCGCGGCAAGAATTTGATAAAGCTGTCGATTCCATTTTGGAGTCCGGCTACGACGTAAGAGCAAGCCAGAAGCTGCAGACCTACTACCTCGAATTAGTAGAGCGGATCTATCGCGAAGAAGTTCCGATGCAGCAACCAATCGTCGCGCCGAATACAGCGACGATGCAATTGGTTGCTCAGAACACGCAAACACAAGAGCAGGCGAAGACGCCGCCGACAGTTGGTTTTCGCGATCAGAAGTTTGAACCATCGCCGCTCGATGAGCTGAGCAAGCTCGTTCTCCGACCCGACGAAACAGTTTTCACTCCGCAGGATCAGGAAGCTCTCGAAGCTGCCAGCAAGAACGTGAATTTCGGCTTCACGCTTAATCCGCTCATCCAGGGATACATCAACTATTACCAGGGTCGCGGACGTACGACGATGGAGAGTGGTCTGCGTCGTTCAGGACAGTTTATGAGGCTGGCGCGCAAGATCTTCGCTGAAGAAGGCGTGCCGCTCGATGTCACTTGGTTGGGTCAGGTCGAGAGCTCGTGGAAAGTTAAAGCGGTCTCGTGGGCCTCGGCTTCCGGTCTGTGGCAGTTTGTGCCGAGCACTGGCCGCCGATTTAATCTGCGCCAGAATGCGTATATCGATGAGCGCAACAGCATCGAGCAATCAACTCGTGCATCCGCCAAGTATCTGAAGTGGCTGGCCGACCGTTACAACGGTAACTGGGAACTGGCGATGGCCGCCTACAACACCGGTGAAGGCAACGTCGATCGTGCAATCAGCCGCGCCGGCAGTAATAACTTCTGGATGATCTATCCGTACATCGCTCAGGAAACGCGCAATTACGTTCCGAACATTCTTGCCGTGATACTGATCGCGAAGAACCCTGAGAAGTATGGATTCAAAGGCATCAAGGCCGATGCGCCGTGGTCTTACGACGTCGTGCGAGTTCCGTCAGCGACCAGCCTGCAACTCGTCGCCGACGCGACCGACACCAGTCTTGACTTCATCCGTTCACTCAATCCCGAATTGAAGCGCGACATTACACCGCGCGGCGATACGTACGACGTTCGGGTTCCGGCAGGCCGTTCGAAACAGTTTGCTTCGTTGCTACAGAGAATCGCACCGGAGCGACGCGAGACCGCGCGCATTATTTCCGTGGCGCCGGGTGAAGACCTGCAAAGCGTTGCGAACCGCACTGGCGTCAATGTCGCTCAACTTCAGGCGATGAACACTGGTGTGGATCTGAAGTCGACGACGAAACTGGTGGTTCCAAACAGTAACGTTAAACTCACCAAGTGGGTGAGAGAGACCGCGAAGCCAGCTGATGCTGGTGCGCCGACGCCGGGCGTCGACACCTATCGCGCTCGCAAGGGCGATACGATCGGCCGCATTGCTACGGCTCGCAATCTCGACGCCAACGACGTTGCCCGCTTGAACGGAATTCCGGTCGACGCCGAACTGAAGGCGGGCCAGGTTATCAAGGTTCCGTCAAACTCGGCTGCACCGTCGCGTCGTCGTTAGTTTTTGAATTCAATTAAATTCGTGTTCCTCACACTAAGTCCAAGGAGCTTCCTCACATGCTCTATCGAACTCTATCTGCCGCAGTCTATGGAATTGATGCCGACCTCGTAGATATCGAAGTCGATCTGGCCGCCACTCGTGGCGATGATCAGGTTTCTTCGGTCACGATTGTTGGTCTGCCGGATGCTGCCGTGCGCGAGTCGCGCGAACGCATTCGGGCCGCCATTCAGAATTGCGGTTATCTATTTCCACTGCAAAAGACGACGATCAATCTCGCTCCTGCCGACGTGCGCAAAGAAGGTGCGAGTTTTGATCTGCCCATCGCGTTGGGCATCCTTGGGGCCAACGGAGATCTCGCGGAAGCCCACAACCTCATTCATCTGCTGTGCGTTGGTGAACTCTCGCTCGACGGTCGGGTACGTGCGATCAAGGGCGCGCTGCCCATTGCGATCCTCGCGCGTGACGCTTCGATCCGGCATTTAATCCTGCCTGAAGAGAACGCAAAAGAAGCCGCGGTCGTTTCGGGAATCAACGTGTATCCGGTGGCGGATCTTCGGAGTGCGGTGAACCTTGTCGCCGATCTGCAGTCAAACAATCCGCCGGCGCCTTTGGTCGTTGACCCGGCGGAGATCCTGGCGCGCACCGAACATTACAGCGTTGACTTCAAAGAGGTGCACGGCGACCACCG
>DATJKO010000410.1:0-3368 GCA_035491355.1 Pyrinomonadaceae bacterium | reverse complement strand
TCAGACATCACGCGGACGTTTCCGATCAATGGGCGTTACACGCCGGCGCAACGCGAGATCTACGACCTCGTGTTGAAGGCCCAGATGTCTTGCGTCGAGATGGTCCGCCCGGGTGTGACGCACGATCAGTTAAAGCAGCATTCGATTGAAGTGTTGACCGAGGGCATGGTCGAGCTCGGGTTGTTGAAAGGCGACCCGGAAGAGTTGATCAAAGAGAAGAAGCACGAGCAGTTTTACATGCACGGGCTGGGGCACATGATCGGCATCGACGTTCACGACGTTGGACGTTATTACTTCGGGCAGGAATCGCGCGCGCTCGAGCCGGGCGTGGTGATGACCGTAGAGCCGGGAATCTACATCTCACCCGACACGAAGGACATTCCGGAGAAGTATCTGGGAATCGGCGTCCGCATCGAAGACGACGTGCTTTGCACAAACAATGGACCGCGAATTTTGACGAATAAAGTGCCGAAACACGCGGACGAGATTGAGCAGCTAATGTCTGGAGTCCAGCACTAAGACGAGAGCTCGGCAACGATCTCGCGCACGGCCTGGCGGGCTTCTTCGACTTCTTCAGGCTTTAACGAAACCGCACCCACCACGGCGTGTCCACCACCACCATACCGCTCACAAATCTTCGCGATGTTGTGCGTGCGAGGC
Source organism: Pyrinomonadaceae bacterium (assembly GCA_035491355.1). Taxonomy (GTDB): domain Bacteria; phylum Acidobacteriota; class Blastocatellia; order Pyrinomonadales; family Pyrinomonadaceae; genus PSRF01. The sequence continues at coordinate 2,708 of DATJKO010000410.1, read as the reverse complement.
TTCGGCGCCCACGGATTCGAGCCAACGGAGATCTTCGTTCGTTGCGGCGCCCGCGTTAGGGCGACCGAGTAAGTCGTTTCCGGAAACAAGTAGTACGGAATGAACTTATTGAATCCTTCGTACCCCTCATCAATCAGATCAAACTGCACGACCCCATTCGCGCAAGTCGCTTTTCGACGCACCGCCTCGAGCGTGTCGAGGTGTTGCTCGAGTATCGGCCGGAAACGACGCTGCACTTCGGCGCTCGTCGCCACCGCTTCAAGCGACTGCGTCGTCAAATCGCGAATGATCTGTTCGATAAAGAAGTCGTCAGGGTCGGCTTCGATCACTTGCATCAGTTGCAACGCGGGCTCTTTCAACTCTACGCATTGTGCCGGCGACTCGTAGAGCGCGCCGTCGATGATGTGCGCCCAGTGGACCAGCGATTCGATTGGTTGCACGTCAAAGCCGAACCGTTCGTGGGCCACGGCCGCAATAAACTCCGTACACGACTTCCGCGTGGCATCGAGAAACTTCCGCCCCGAAGTGTCGGCGCGAAAGTGCGCTTCGTCTTCCGGCGTGAGAAACGCCGACTGATGATGGTCGAACCACCAAGTCAGTTTTTCTGACGCGGCATATTTGAAGTCGACGATCGCATTCTCGTCGGCGTCAAACATCTCGAGATCAAACAGATTGCCGGGACGATGCAGCAGGCCGGTGTAGTTGACCTCTGCGCTGGGGTTGATCCGTTCTTTGTAGAACCGGGTGAACGTTGCCGCTGAGGCGACGCCGTCGAAGCAGTGACCGTGATAGAGGACGCGAAGTTTCATGCAGGCCAAGTGATCCACAGACTAGTTTGGATCCGTTTTCGCTGTGGACGGAGCTTGAACTTTCGATGCGATGAACTTGTCAACTTCCTCTTCGATCAGTTCGCCGTTAACTACCCAGGCTTTTTCTGTAAGCACGTCGCCTTTCTTGTTTACCTTCGAGGGTTCGAGAAAGAGGTTCCAGGGTGAACCCCAGTTACGTGTGTCCTCGCACGCCTGACGGTAACCGTAGTGTGGCGTTTTTACTTTGTCCTCGCGCGCCTCCGATTCGATCACGACCGGAAAAGGTGGTCCGGTCTCGCCGAAGTAACTCTTCACGTCGGCCCGCGGCGCGTACTCGCTGATGCCGATCACCTGGAAGCCCTGGTCTTTGTACTTGTCGTAAAGTTTCGCGGCGATCGGTGCTTCGAACTTCCAGTTTCCGCACCACGGCGCGAAATAGACGAGCATGACCAGCTTTTTCCCCTTTATCAGTGAACGCAGCTCGTCGCTCTTTTCCGTCTGGAGATTTGGGAGGGTCCAGTTTTTGTAGTTGACGGTTTTCTCCACGAGTGGCGAGTATTCGTGCTGCGCGTACGCAGCGAGCGGTAAAGCGAGGAGAGTGAGAATGGCCACGAACGATAGCTTCTTCATGTTATCACTCCTGAAGTTCTGCGTTGCTCTGTAAATCCTGTTAATTTGCAGCGCTCGCGGTCACTGCTTCTGCAAGCAGTGGCTTGACGGCCGCTTCCCACCCGGCTTTGTCGCGCGAACCGATAATCTTCTCACGAATGCGTCCCTGCCTGTCGATTAGGTACGTCGTCGGAAGTTGTGGATGCGCGAGTTTTGCTTTCGCGTCACTGCCGCCAATCAGCACGTCATACTCAAACTTCGCGACGCTCTTTTGATAGTCATTCACGGCGTCGGCAGTATCTTCAGTCGACGCACCGACGACTTTCAATCCTTGTGCCTGCAGTTCGTGCTGAAGTTGATTCAGCTCCGGTATCTCTTCACGACATGGGATACACCAGGTGGCCCAGAAATTCAGCAACACGACCTGCCCCTGAAGATCTTTCAGATGAACCGCCGTACCTGTAAGGGTCTGAAACTCCAAATCCGGCGCCGCCGGAAAGTTTGAATTTGCCGTTGCCGGCGCAGTCGTAGGCTTTGTCCCGAGATTGAGTTTGCCTTCCCAGTTTGGAAGGTATTTCGCCACCCACGAACTGGTGAGCAACGTCGATTGCCCGCTCATCACCAACAGCCCGACCACAATCAACACGACTCCGGAAACGATCTCCACCTTGTGCAGGTGCTGCCTGAAATTTTTATAAAAGCTCAGAAACTGATTGATTCCCAAGCCGGTCAGCAGAAACGGAACCGCAAGGCCGGCGGAATAGAACGCCGAAAGCACGAGTCCACTACGCCAACCGCCACTCGTCGCTGCCAAACCGATAATGCCGCCGAGAATCGGTCCGATGCACGGCGTCCAACCAGCGGCGAAAGCCATTCCGAGTGCCGCGGAACCCAGCATCCCGCGTGGTTTGCTATCGGAGAATTTGCGTGTGTCTTTATAAAGCGCGGTGATCTTTAGCAGGCCAATCAGTTGCAGTCCAAATGCGATGATGACGATGCCGCCGATGATGCGTACCCAGGGATTGTTCGTGATTGCGCTGCCGACGAGACCGGCGGTCGTACCGAGAATGAGAAAGATGACCGACAACCCGGCATTGAATGCGAGCGAATTCAGAATAACGGCCCGACGGCTGCTCGCGCCTTCTTTCAGTCCGTCGATACTCACGCCCGAGATCAGTGAGATGTAGCCGGGGACGAGAGGCAACACGCACGGCGACAGAAACGAGAGTATGCCTGCCGCGAACGAGATCACGATGCGAAATAGCGTTATTCCCTGGTCGTCCATAATCT
>DATJKO010000409.1:0-5754 GCA_035491355.1 Pyrinomonadaceae bacterium | reverse complement strand
ACGGTCAAGTGCTTTGACGGAACACTTGGGTGGGCGGCACATGCTCCGTACGACGGAATACTCGTTGCTGCGGGTGGGCCAACGATTCCGGAGCCGCTGATTGCGCAACTCCGAGTGGGCGGCCGCCTGGTTGTTCCCGTTGGCGACTCGCGTGACAGTCAACGACTGATTCGAGTGATCAAGACGGAGACGGGTCGCAGACAAGAGGACCACGGCGGGTGCGCGTTTGTTCCGTTGATCGGCCAACATGGCTGGAGTGATCACTAATTTCGAATTTCGAAATTCGAATTTCGAAATAATAAAACTATGGTTGCCAAAATTATCAGCATCCTGTCGGCGTTTATCATCGCTACAATCTCCACGCTCGGTTATGCAGGTGTCGTCCTGCTGATGGCGATCGAGTCGGCGTGCATACCGTTGCCGTCGGAGATCATCATGCCTTTCGCGGGTTACCTGGTTTCGAAAGGCGAGATGAACTTGTGGGCCGTGGGGGTGGCGGGCGCGGTCGGCTGTGTGCTCGGCTCGCTGGTCGCGTACTGGGCGGGCATGTACGGCGGCCGCCCTTTTATTGAGAAATACGGTCGATATATCTTATTGTCCCGTCACGATCTCGATCTCGCCGATCGCTGGTTTGCGAAATATGGCGAACTCATCGTGTTCACGGCGCGGTTGCTCCCGGCGATTCGCACGTTCATCGCGTTTCCGGCCGGAGTGGCGCGGATGAATCTCACTCGGTTCTGCATCTACACCTTCGCCGGCTCGTTACCCTGGTGTTTGGCCCTCGCGTACGTGGGGCAGAAGCTGGGTGAACAGTGGGACAAGAACGACACGTTAAAGACGTGGTTTCATCGTTTTGATTTCCTGATCGGCATCGCCGGTCTTCTTTTCGTGGCGTGGTGGGTGTGGCGTCACATCAAACACTCGCGCATACCGTCGCATCCGCATTCCGACAAAGCGCAAGCGAACACGAGCATCGCGAACGACTGAGTTGAAACTATGAGCAGTAAAAAAATCACCACCATCATTCTGGCGTTGTCGGTGTTTGTGAAGCTTGCTGTCGGCCAGGAGCCGAAGCCGGTTGACGACGACGTTGTGAGGATCACGACGGAGTTGGTCCAAACAGGTGTGGTGGTGCTCGATAAGCAGGGCCGGTTTGTCGAAGGACTGAAGCCGGAAGAGTTTGTGCTCAAGATCGATGGCAAGCAAGTTACGCCGTCGTTCTTTGAACGAGTGGTTGCCGGAACGGTGCGTGAGCAGAAGTTGGAACAGTCCGTCGCGAAGGGGCCGGCCGCTCCCGCGCCCGCAACCGCGACGCCGGTTAACTATCGAGGTCGCACGATCATCTTCTTTGTAGATGATCTGCACCTGAGTCCGGCGAGTGTGCAAAAGACGAAGAACGCGATTCTGGAATTCGTCGAGAAAGACATGTCGCTCGAGGATCAAGTCGCAGTCGCCACGCCCAGTGGTCAGATTGGATTCCTGCAAAAGTTTTCAGATATCAAACCCGTGGTTCGCGCGGCCGTCGGTCGTTTGACTCACAAACCCTATACGATTCGTGACGTCGAACAGATCCCAATGACTGAATACCAGGCGATGCGCATCGAGCAGGGCGATCAGTCTGCCACGGATTACTTTGCCACGGAGTTGATTAAGGCGAACAACTCCAGAGTTCCGGGTGGTCTCGGGCCGCCGAACGGCGGTCCCGTCGGGGCGGTAAAACAAACTGACAATCGCAGGACCATGGGCATGACGCCCGAGACGGCGTCACGCGTCGTGAAGGATCGCGCCAATTTGCTCATGAGGCAGAGCCAGTCCGTGACCTCGGGCACACTGACGTCACTCGAGAGCCTGATGCGTTCCGTGGGCCAGATGTCCGGGCGGAAACTTGTCTTCTTCATTTCTGATGGCTTCTTCCTGAACGATCGCAGTTCGGGATACAGCAATAAGGTAAGCCGGATCACTGACGCAGCCGTGCGCGGCAATCTGGTGATCTACTCCGTGGATGCGCGCGGTCTTGTCGGCGACACTGACACGAGCAGCAACCGCCACGATGCGCTGGGACAACTAGCGCAAGCCAACGTCGGCGAGATGGCCGCTTCTCAGGACGGCATGAATGCGCTCGCAGTCGATACGGGTGGCAAGGCATTCTTCAACCGGCAATCTTTGGATGACTCAATCAAGGACGCTCTGAAGGAGACTTCTAATTACTATCTGCTTGCCTGGCGTCCCGGCACCGAAGATCAAAAGTCGCCGAATTTCAAACGTGTCGAGATCACCGTTCCCGGCCGGCCGGACTTGTCAGTGCGTGTAGCGCGCGGCTTCTTTTCGAGCGAACCGAAACCGGAAGAAAAGACGAGCGAGGCAAGCAAGCCGGCTGCTGACGCGGCTGACAGCAACACCGCCGCTCCCGCAAAAGACGTTACAGGCGCGTTGATGTCGGCCCTCGCTGCAGGTTCAGCGCGAACCGGATTACCGACCAAACTCTTCGTCAGTTTTGTCGACGTACCTGGTTCCGGTCCGGTCTTGACCGCGGCCACGCAAATGGCGACTGAAGGTCTCGGCTATGGCGCCGACGGCAAACAACCGGCGGCGATCGATCTCGCCGGAGTGGTGCTTAACGATCAAGGGAAACAGGCAGGGAGCTTCAAGACGCGGCTCAACGTCAATCCGCTACCGTCGGGAGCAGCGATCAAAGATCCGGCGGTGGTCTACAGTTACAAACTGCCCCTGAAGCCAGGCATTTATCAAATCCGTGTCGCGGCGCGCGACGATAAGAGCGGAGGTGTCGGCAGCTCGGCGCAATGGATCGAGATTCCGGATCTGGCTTCGAAAAAACTGACGCTCAGCACGCTGCTGCTTGCGGGACAGATGTTGAGTTCGAGCCAGCAGCATAAAGACGGCGAACAGGTTCAGTTCAGCGTCGATCGTCGCTTCTCGCGTGAGTCGCCGATGCAGTTCTTTACGATCGTCTACAACGCGGCGGGGCCGACACCGAAACTGGACGCGACGATCGAAATCCTGCGGGGCGGACAGCGTGTGGTGGCGAGTCCTGTGCTGCCAGTAGTCGTCGAACCGAACACCGATGTAGCTCGTATTCCTTACGGCGCGAATGTTGGACTAAAGAACCTCGCTCCCGGTCGATACGTACTCAAAGTCACGGTGACGGATCGCAACGCAAACGCCAGCGCAATGAACCAGATCGTCTTCGAAGTCGAATGAACAGAAAACTCTTGTAAGTCATCGAGCGTCTAAAAATGGAAAGCTCCCCGCATTATCGCAATTGCAATCTCTGCGAAGCGATCTGCGGTATCGAGATCACGGTTGGCCCAGGCCAGCATCTCGACATTCGTGGAGACAAGGATGATCCGTTCAGCCGCGGTTACATCTGTCCCAAAGCGGTTGCGTTGCAGGACTTCCATTTCGACAACGATCGACTCCGGCATCCGGTTCGCCGCACCACGAATGGTTGGGAACGAATCACCTGGGACGAAGCCTTCGCGGAAGTCGCCGGCAATCTGAAGCGAATTCGCGCGCAGCACGGGAACGACTCCCTCGCCACTTACCTTGGCAATCCGAGCGTTCACAACTACGGCGTGATTCTGTTTGCGCCAGGGTTCATCCGCAGTCTCAAGACACGCAACAGATTTTCTGCGACCTCCGTCGACCAACTGGCCCATCATCTCGCTTCTTACCTGATGTTCGGGCATCAGCTTCTGCTGCCTGTCCCGGACGTCGATCGCACACAGTTCTTCCTGATGCTCGGAGCGAATCCGGCAGTGTCGAATGGCAGCATGATGACTGCTCCGGGCATGAGTCGCCGGTTGCAGGAGATTCGCGAGCGTGGCGGGAAAGTAGTACTCGTCGATCCGCGTTTCAATGAAACTGCTCGACTCGTGGATCAGCACCTCTTTATTCGTCCGGGGACGGACGTGCTGCTGTTACTCTCGTTACTGAATGTAGTCTTTGAGGAACGATTAACGAGGCTTGGATCCCTGGCAGCGTTTACGAAAAGCGTGGAGACAGTTGCGGATCTCGTGGCTGAGTTTTCGCCAGAGAGAGTGGCTGCGATTACGGGAATTGAAGCCGAGCAGGTTCGACGTTTGGCGCGAGAGTTCGCCGCGGCGGAGTCGGCGGTTTGTTACGGACGAATCGGCGTGAGCACGCAGGAGTTTGGCGGCGTCTGTCAGTGGCTGATCAATGTGCTGAATATCGTGACGGGCAATCTGGACCGAGCGGGCGGTGCGATGTTTACGCTGCCGGCGTTCGATCCGGTGAACGCGCCGCGATCGCTCGCGTCGAGTGGCAGTTTTGCGCGACGTCACACGCGCGTGCGGAAGTTACCTGAGTTCAGCGGCGAGTTTCCGGTTGTGGCGTTAGCGGAAGAGATCCTGACCGCTGGCCCGGGACAGATTAAGTCGCTCGTGACTGTCGCCGGCAATCCCGTGTTGTCGACACCAAACGGCCGCGAGTTGGACCGCGCACTTGCCGGACTCGAATTTATGGTGGCGATCGATTGCTACATCAACGAGACGACCAGGCACGCGCACATCATTCTGCCTCCGACGTCACCACTCGAGCGCGGTCACTACGATGTCGCGTTTCACCTCCTGGCCGTGCGTAACACGGCGAAGTTCTCGCCGCCTTTGTTCGAACCAGAGCCGGACGCGAAACACGATTGGGAGATTCTGCTCGAGTTGCAAACACGGATGGAAGACAAAGGGTTCGCCGGCCGTGCTAAGGGCCGGTTGCTGAGGCGTTTCCTGGGACCCGAACGGATGGTCGATCTCGGGTTGCGCTTCGGCCCCTACGGTGGGCGTCTGAATCCATTGTCGAAAGGACTGACGCTGCGCAGAGTCAAACAAGCGCCGCACGGAATCGATCTTGGTCCGCTGTCACCATGCCTGCCGCAACGCTTGCGCACGGCCGACAAACAGATCGCTTTAGCGCCTGCCGTGCTGGTTAAAGACATCGAGCGAGTGAAGACGACTTTCTTCGCTCACCCTTCGCGGACATCGAACGGCCATTTGCGACTGATCGGACGCCGCCAACTTCGCAGCAACAACTCCTGGTTGCATAACACTCCGCGACTGTTGCGTGGGAAGCCGCAATGCACAATCCTCATGCATTCGTCCGATGCAAAGGACCGCAATCTGGTATCCGGTCAAGCCGTCTTGGTTCAATCACGCGTTGGCGCAGTTGAGTTGCCCATCGAAATATCAGACGAGATCATGCCGGGCGTGGTCAGCATTCCGCACGGTTGGGGCCACGATCGCCCGGGCCTGCAACTCGAAGTGGCCCAACAACACGCCGGCGCCAGCATCAACGACCTGACGGACGATCTTGCCATCGACTCACTCTGCGGCACCGCCGCCTTCAACGGCATCTGGGTTACCGTCGAGGCGGCAGCAACTAACATCACCGCTACAGCGACTTCAGATACTCAACCAGATCAACTTTCTGTTGCTCGCTGAGGTTCGTACCTAACACCGTGTTGTAGTGTTCCACCACGTCGCGGAACGTTGCGAAACGACCGTCGTGATAGAAGCCACCTTTCTGGTGCGTCCACAATCCTTTCAGCGGTGAAGTACGGTAACGCTCATCGGGTGAACGCTTCGCCTGAAAGTCGTCGATACCGATTTCCTCCGGTGTGTGCATGTTCCAACCAGGCTCACTGAAGATCGGCGGCACGTGACACGTCGCACACTTCGCTGGTCCGTTGAACACAGCCTCACCGCGCGCGGCTGCCGCAGCGTC
>DATJKO010000408.1:0-3418 GCA_035491355.1 Pyrinomonadaceae bacterium | reverse complement strand
TAAACAGCGACGATCTTTATCTACCCGGCACTTTCGCAGCTGTCATGAAGCACTTCAACCAGCATGCGGAGAGCGAGTGGATCTGTGGCGATGCGATTATGTTCGGCGATGGACACGAGACGCGGATCATTCGTTCGGAAGTACCGCAGTCGGCGGCGCATTGTTTGTGTTGGTCGTATCTCGCGCCGCAACCCGCACACTTTTGGAAGAGAGAAATCGTGCGCGAAGGTTTTCAGGAACGCTGGGACTACGATTTCGATCACGACATGTACGTGCGGCTGTTACTAGCGGGCCACAAATGCGAGTACCTGCCGTTGCCGATGGCTGCGTATCGGCTGCATGAAGTGAGTAAGACGATCGCCGAGGGCCACCGGCAACTGGAAGAATTCGATCAGATTGCCGAGTTTTATGAGCCGCAGTTGCAAGGCTCGGATCAACGTTGGTGCCGTGCGACTCGCTTTCTGCGGCTTTCGTATGCGGCGAGTGAGGCGGGACGGAAGTCTGAAGCGGCGAACTGGTTGGTCCGTGCGCTGGCTACGCACCCGGAAGGTTTATTAAGCAGGCCATTCTGGGGCTGTCTGCGTCGCGTGGCCCTGAAAGCAGGCCGCTTGCCAAATTCCCCCAATAACCACTAATGTTCACGCTGCTTTAGCACTCTGCTTGGAGACCGGAAAAGGAATGTCTGAACCGACACGCGTATTAGTCACAGGGGCTGGTGGATTTATCGGTCATCATCTAACGAAGTATCTCGTCGACCGCGGTTACTGGGTTCGTGGCGTTGATATTAAGGAACCGGAATACGAACCAACCTCCGCACATGAGTTTCAACTGCTGGACCTCTCGCAAGCTGACAGCTGTCTGAAAGCGACTGAAGGCATCGACGAGGTCTACGGTCTCGCCGCGAACATGGGCGGCATCGGTTTTATCGAAACGAACAAGGCCGTAATTGTTCGCGACAACTCGTTTATCAATCTCCATTCGATCGAAGCCGCCCGAGAGAATGGCGTCAAGCGCTATCTCTACACTTCGAGCGCCTGCATTTATCCCGGTTATAAACAGAAAGAGACAGACGTCACCCCGCTGCGTGAAGAAGATGCTTACCCTGCCGACGCCGAAGACGGTTATGGTTGGGAGAAGCTCTACATGGAACGCGTTTGCCGTCACTACACGGAAGACTTCGGTCTCGACACGCGCGTCGTTAGGTTCCATAACATCTTCGGCCCGCTCGGCACGTACGACGGTGGACGCGAGAAGTCACCCGCCGCGATCTGTCGCAAGATCGCGCTAGCCGACGACGGCGATGAAATCGAAGTGTGGGGCGATGGTGAACAGACGCGTTCCTATTGCTACATCGACGACTGTGTCGCAGGTATTTACCGGTTGATGCGCAGCGATCATCGCGAGCCGATCAATTTGGGCCAGGATCGCATGGTCTCCATTAACGAACTGGTGGACATGGTCGCGAACATCGCCGGAAAGACGATTCGCAAGCGTTACGACCTCACGAAACCGCAGGGCGTGAGAGGCCGCAACAGCGACAACACTCGTTTGCGTGAAGTACTGAACTGGGAGCCGGTGATTTCGCTCGAAGAGGGTTTGACCACGACCTATCACTGGATCGCCGGCGAACTGGAAAAGCGCGACGCTCCCGTTAACGCGCTGGCGACGAGTTAAAATCCGTGTTGTGAAGAAACACGGATCTCACTCATGAAAGTTAGCGTCATTGTTCCAGTTCGAGACGAAGAGGATTCCATTCACGAGCTGCTCGACAGCCTCGTCGCGCAGACTCGTCAACCTGACGAAATCGTCATCACGGATGGCGGTTCAGTAGACGCTACCCCGCAAATCATCGAAGACTACAAACGACGCGGCTTGCCGGTGCACCTGGTTCGCGCCGGCCCCGCTTTGCCCGGGCACGGGCGAAATCTTGCCGCGGAGTGCGCGCAGTACGAATGGCTCGCATTCACCGACGGCGGCATTCGGCTGGCCCCTACCTGGCTCGAACATCTGGTCAACAAAGCCGCGGAAAACGAATCTACCGACATTGTTTACGGCTCCGTCGAACCGGTAACCACCACGTTCTTCACGGAGTGCGCCGCCATTGCTTACGTTCCACCGCCGAAGCCGCAGAAAGACGTGGTTGCTCGACCGCGGTTTATTGCGTCGTCGTTATTGCGGCGGGATGCATGGGCCAAGGTCAACGGTTTTCCGGAAAACCTTCGCTCCGCCGAAGACCTAATCTTCATGGACCGGCTCGAGAAAGCCGGTTACCGGGCGGTGTTCGAACCGCGCGCGCTGGTCTACTGGCGACTGAGATCCACGCTCAATTCGACCTTCAAGCGTTTTCTGGTTTACTCACTCAACAACATGCGCGCTGGATTGTTCGGTCAGTGGCAGGCGCGAATCCTGTTTCGTTACGGGATGCTGCTGCTGATCTTCGTGGCGACTGTGATCGTGAACCCGAGGTGGTTCTGGATAGCATTCGCGTTGTGGGTGGTGATGTTGATTGCGCGGTCAATCGTTTCGATCTGGCGCAATCGAAACTGTTTCCCCGCAGACTTCTTTCGTAACGTTCGGCGCTCGCTGATGGTGATCGCGATTCTCGCCGTGTTGGATGGGGCGGCGATCATCGGCTGGTTCCAGTGGCTCTTTCTCGACGCGTTTCGCGGCAGCCGGAAAACTCCGCTGGAGGCCGGCTAATGCAGTTCAAAGGGGATCTTGATGGACGTTCGCTCGACCGGCGCGTCCTGTTTATCTCCTACAACGGAATGCTCGATCCGTTGGGTCAGACTCAAGTCATTCCTTACCTGCGCGAGTTGGCGAAGCGTGGAGTGCAGTTTACGTTGCTGAGTTTTGAACGTGCGGCAGCGTTTACCGGTGGAGGTCTGCGCCAGCGCGACGAGCTGGCGCAGCAACTTCAGGAGCAGGGCATCGAGTGGCACTGGCTTCGTTATCACCAGCGTCCTTCAGTTCCGGCAACGATCTACGACGTGATCGCCGGCACGCGCAAAGCCAAGTCGTTGATCAGACGCAACCAGATCGGCATGGTCCACGCGCGCAGTCACATTCCCGCCACGATCGCGCTTGCCTTAAAGAGAAGTTTGGGAACGAAGATGATCTTCGATTTGCGCGGGTTAATGGCGGAGGAGTACGTCGACGCCGAACACTGGCGTGAAGGCAGTCTGCCGTATCGCATGACGAAAGCGGCCGAGCGTCGCATCTTTGCTGCGACTGATGCCGTCGTGACGCTGACGGAACGAATCTGGCCCATCATCAAGGAATGGGACGGACTGCGCGGCCGCGACGTGCATCATGCAGTGGTCCCGTGTTGCGTCGATCTGTCGTTGTTTAAGTTCAGTGAGGTTGAGCGAAGGAAGCAGCGTGCGGAACTCCGCCTCGGTGACAAGTTCACGATCGT
>DATJKO010000407.1:0-12727 GCA_035491355.1 Pyrinomonadaceae bacterium | reverse complement strand
AAGGGTACGTCACGCGCCAGGTGGAAGGCTGGACCAGGCGTTACTTCAATGCCCGTACGGATGACGTTCCGGAAATCGAACAGCTCGCCACGTGGTTGCAGGAGCATCTCCCGGAGGACTCACCAGGCGGCTCACTGATTCACAACGATTACAAGTACGACAATCTCGTGCTCGCGCCGGACGATCTGACTCGCGTCGTTGCGGTTCTCGATTGGGAAATGGCGACGGTGGGCGATCCGCTGATGGATCTCGGAACAAGTCTCGGGTACTGGGTGGAGCCGACAGATCCGCCGGAGTGGCAACAGTATGGTTTCGTGTTAACCAAACTCGCCGGCAACTTTACGCGCAGCGAACTGCTGGATTACTACTCGCTCCGGTCAGGACGCGAGATTCTCGATCCGGTTTTCTACTACGCTTATGGTCTGCTGAAGATCGCCGTCATCGTCCAACAGATCTACGCTCGTTATCAGAAAGGCCTCACGAAAGATCCCCGTTTCGCTCAACTCGCAGCGCTTGTCAAAGCCTGTGGCCGCCTGGCCCAACGCTCGATAGCGCTCAAACGAATCGATCGGCTGGGCTAATCGTTCGTGTGATCGCGACCGAGTAGGGTCGTGTCTTTTCGCTTCAGCGCAGTCAGCAGTTTGGTCCACTCCTGGCGTCCCTGGGCGAGTTTCTGGAAGTCGCCACTCTTGTCAGCTTCAAGCCCGCTCAGCATCTCGTTCGCCTTACCGGTGGTGATCGCCTTTTCAGCCGCCGCCGACAGCGCCTTGAATGCTTCGGTTCGTGAAGTCGCCTTTGAGCCGTTAGCAGCTAGTTTTGCGCGCTCGTATGTGAACCGATAGTCCCGCGGGTACTGCCGTTCTACCTTCGCAATCGCCTGGTAGACTTTCGAACGTTCCGAGGCAGTTTGCCCAGCGTCCATCCGCTTCTCACGAAGTTTCTGCAATTCGTCTTCAGGGTTGACGGTCTGCGGTTTCTGCTCCGTTGCCGCAGTCGTTGTTGGCTGCGTGGCTGGCGCAGGTTGCGTTGTAGCCGGTTGAGTCGCGGTGCTCTGTGTCGCTGCCGGCTGCTCGGCCGTTTGTTGAGTCGTATTCGCCGCCTCGACCGGTGAGTCGGAACGCGTTAACCCGAACAGTCCCAGCGCAAGCAGCAGGAACGCAACGCCGCCGATCGCTATCAATTTCAACACCGATCCGCGCGAAGTGCTCTGACGCTCGGGCGGCTTAGCCATAGTCCAGGAGAACATCGGATTCCCACCGCCGCCACCGCCGCGCTCGTTGTCGTGCTGCACGGTCATTTCGTCGTCGTCGATCGGCAGCGGCCGTGGTTTGCTCCGCACCACGACGGGGCCATTGCTCTGCGGGGCCATGGCGCTGCCGCATTTCCAACAGAACGCGTAGCGCGATTCGATCGAGGCGCCGCATCCGTTGCATATCTGTACCGACGGCTCTTCTTGTTTCTTGACTTCAAGCACGCGCGGCGGTACCCGTGGTTGCTCTGGCTGCACCGGCTCCTCAGGACGAACGCGCGGCTCTTCACGACGGATGGGTTCCTGAACTCGCACGCGCGGCTCCTCACGACGGACGGGTTCCTGCGCTCGCACGCGTGGCTCCTCACGTCGCTCAGGTTCCTGCGCTCGCACGCGTGGTTCTTCAGGTCGTACCCTTGGCTCCTCGACACGCCTTTGTGCGACCGGTTCCAGCGGCGGCATCGGCAGCGCTTTCTTTCTTTGCGGTTCGGCAATCACCTCGAGCAGACCAGTTGCCTGTAACTTCCAACCAGCACCCGCACGATTCACAGCTGCCGGCCGCAGGATACTCACTTCGCCCGCATCCGGCTTCTGGCAGTGATAGTAATCCTGGTAGTACTCATAAAAATCGCGACGGGCCGCAAACCGCGTCGCGCGGGGCATGACGATCGGTTGTATGTTTGGATCGCCGGTGTTGACGACGACGAACTCGCCGTCTTCTACCGGAACGAATGACTCGGTCTCATAGTCGAACGTCACGTTGAACTTGTGCGCCGACTTCGTGCGCTTCAAATACTGCGCGACCGTTGACGGAAACGCCGGCGTGATGTCGAGACGCTCTTCACAGATCGGACAAGTCGTCAGCCCAGTCAGGAATGTCACGCCGAGTTCCTCACAGACGTGCTCGTGCTGATCGGCGGAAGTAGCTCGCAGACATCCGGGGCACGACGGTTCGGGAACACCGTCGCTGGTCAATGTGAAATTCTTGATGTCGAGCGGCGTGTTCGATTCGAAACTGACGAGGTGGCACTTGTCGCACAGGTAAAGCTGCGAGCTGGGCCGCGTGCAGACCGGGCAGCGTTCCAGACCCTCACGATCGAAATCTATCGGGCAAAAATGTTCGCAGTTGCAGCAGTACTGCCAGCGAATTTCAACCGGACTGTTGCCCACTCCTTCAAAGTCAAGTTCACCCAGGAGGTGCCCACGATTCTCACATTTTACGGGGCTTTGGCGAGGAGCGAAGAAGCCTCTTTTGTGCTCGGGACAGAATACTCTCATGTTTGTAGCTCCCTTTAGAGAATGACCGTTAAGGTTGTACTTGGCTCGCAACATAGTCGCACACACTAAACGAGCGATATGCCGGGCCGCTCGCGGCAAGCGGGGGAGGGAGTCCGAGGCACTGAAAGCACCGGACACAAATTAACAAGAGAAAGATTCGGAGGAGAGCTCGCAGCGGATACGCCACATAGATTAATCCGACAGGGCGCGGAATACAAGTCTTTACTTTTATCCGTGATGTCTGAATTTGAAAGTGTTTCTCTGCGGTCGGCCGTGCATTCTCTGCGCACCCTGCGTTCAAAGGTTGTTTCAACGCAGAGACGCCGAGGATCCGCAGAGGAACTCTCAATTTTAGACACCACCGTTTTATCCGTAAAAACCGTGGTAAGGAACGGGGTACCGTATGATAAAGTGTCACGGATTTTGACCATGCCACTGTCATCACACTCGCGGTTCTTATCTTCATGCCCATAACCAGGAGTCGACGGTTTCTATGAGTGACAAGAAAAACTGGGCTTCGACCGTGGCCGGCTGGTTTGTCGAACGGGACGAACCCGCCGTGCCGGATATCACGCTCGAGTCCGGCCAAACTCCGCAGTCGCCTGCGATCGATACGTTCTCGACCACTAATAACTACGCCGCCGCCTCGCCGACTCAGACCGTCTTCCAAAAAGCTCCACCACCACCCGCGGGCGGACAGGTCGACTTCGCTGCCGTATTCGAAGCTGCCGGTGTAGATGCCGAAGAACAACAACGCGTCGCCCGGACCACAGATTTATTACGCAGCTTGCCTGCGGGCACCGACGCCGCTATCAAGAAACAGATCGTCGAAGCCTCGCTCAAGGCGTTCGGCGTTCCGCTTGAGAAGATCATCGAAGCGACGGTCGAAGAGATTCAGGCGCTCGACGGTTACATCCGTAACGGAGCCGCCGATAACGAAAAACTGATCCAGGAATCCGACGCGCGCATCAAGCAGTACGAAGAAGAGATCAAGAACATTCGTGCCGTAATGCAGCAGAGCGTCGATGAGCAACAGACTCTGATCAAAGTCTGCAACGACAAGAAACTCGAGGTGCAACAGGTGCTTGAGTTTTTCGGCCAGGACAAAGTGGCGAGTGTCGTCAAAGCGTCGCCCAAGCTCCACGATCCTTCAGAACAGGCTGCGGGAAATCCGACAAGCTAGAAAAGGAGAGAGAATATGTGGAAACGTTTGACTAATCTTTGGAAGGGTTTCCTGTCGCTGTGGATTTCCGACATCGAGAAAGAGCATCCGGAGATAGCGTATGAGAACGCGATCAATTCCATGGTCGCGAAGTATTCGAAGCTGAAGACCGCCACCGCCGGAATCATTCGCCGTCGCGAAGAGCTGGACGAGCGTTACAAACGTGCCACTACCGAGTTAGCCCAGACTGAAGCGGAACTCGAAACCGCGGTCAATACGGAGCAGGACGATCTCGCTGTCATTCTGATCCAGAAGAAGAACCAGCTCAGCGTCGACGTCGCGGAACTGAAGGGCGAAATGGAGCAGGCGCGCGCCGATGCTGATTCCGCGAAGGGATCGCTGCTGGGTGTGCAATCCGAGATTCGGAAACTTCAGAGCGAACGCGATTCAATGCTGGCGAAGATGCAGTCTGCGCAGGCGCGCATCAAGGTGCAGGAACAGTTGGACGGACTTTCAGTGGACGCTGAAGTCAAAGCACTCGACAACGTGCGCCAGCACATTAAGACGACGATTGCCGAAGCAAACCTCGGCAAAGAGCTGTCGGAGTCGTCGCTTGACTCGCGGCTCGCAACGCTGCGCAACCAGACCGGCGACGTGCAGGCCAAGCAGGAACTAGCTGCGCTCAAGGCGAAGAAAGCCGCACAACAGTCGCAGGCGAATAAGACGATGTGATGCGGGTGGGGCGATTTGGTTGTACTTTGAGCTTTGTACTTTGTACTTTGTACTTCGTCATAGTTAAAACCGAAGACCCAAGACGGCAGACCCAAGACCTAAAACCAAGATCTAAGTCCAAAGAACCAAGTACAAAGAACCAAGTACAAAGAACCAAGTACAAAGCTCTTAACTGTAGAGAGGTGACCCAATGAGACTGACTCCCCTGGCAAAAGCTTTCATTGCAGTTGTCGTGTTTGCGGTTATCGGTTTTGCCACGTGGCACTATAAAGGCGACGCCATTAAAGAATGGGCCGGCGGTGAAAAGGCCTCGAACGAAGATTCCAAAGGCGATTTCGACAAGTTGAATAACGCTCCTGGCGATCCGTCTCGCAACGCTGGTTCAACGGGCGTGAATGCCGCGTCGATCGGCACGGGACGGCTGAACCGTCCGCTGGTGGTCGGCATCAACACCTGGGCCGGTCACGCTCCGGGTGTCGTTTTCAACAACGGCATGGAACCGAACGGCGGCTCGCAGTACAAGACGAAATATGGCATCGACGTGAAGTTTGTGCTGCTCGAAGACCCGGCAGCAAAGCTCGCGGCGTTTCGCAGCGGCCAGGTCGACATCATGTGGAACACGATCGACAACTGGGCTCGCGAAGCATCGATCCTGGCTGCCGAGAACCAGCACGCAAAGTCGATCATCATGCAGGACTGGTCGCGTGGCGGCGACGGTATCGTCGCGCTTTCGTCAATCAAGTCGGTTGAAGACTTGAAAGGGAAGAAGATCTCGTGCACGCAGTTCACGCCGTCGCACTTCCTGCTGCTGTACCTTTTGGCCCAGTCGGGTTTGACACCTGAGGAGCGAGGTGAGATTGAGAAAAACATCGTGTTCACCACGGATGCCCCGTCTGCTGCCGCTGCTTTCGGCGCGAAGCAGGTCGATGCCGCGGTGACCTGGGAACCGGATCTTTCCAACGTCGTGACCCAGCGCGGCGCCGAAGCCCACGTTCTCGTGTCCACTCAAGCTGCGACCAACATCATCGCCGACACGCTTTGCGCGCGTCAGCAGTTGATCGACCAGGCGCCGGAGACAGTGCGCGATTTCGTGCGCGGCTGGCTCGAAGGCATCGAGATGATCAAGAACAATCCAAACGGTTCTTATGAAGTGGTTGGAAAAGCGCTGAAGCTCGACACCGATACCGTCTCCGGCATGTTGTCGGGTTTGAAGCTAACGCCGTATGCGGACAACGCGCAGTTTTATGGTCTCACCGGCGCGAAAGCTCACTACGAGACGTTGTTCGACACCGCATTCGTTATCTGGCGCAAGAAGGGTCTGGTCACCAAGGCTGTGAACGCGAAGGACTGGGCGGATACGCGCTTCCTCCAGGCTGTTGCCGCCAGCTTCCCGGGCCAGAAAGTAGAAGAGGCGCCGGTCGTAGCGAAGGCGCCGTCTGCGAAGGACGTGCCGATTCTGCATCAACAGATCCAGATTCAGTTCACGCCTGGGTCGGATTCGATCATGCCCGGTTCGTACCTGCTACTCGACAAGTTGGGTGAGACGATGACGTCCTTCGGCAGCACCGTGCTGCGTGTTGAGGGAAACACGGACAGCACCGGTTCGTCCGCGACGAATCTGACGCTCTCGGAGCGTCGGGCGCAGTCGGTAAAGAACTACATCGTCCAGAATTTCCCGAACATTCCACCGACGCGCTTCCAAACCATCGGGCGCGGCTCAACTAACCCCGTCGCGGAGAACACCACCGAAGCTGGCCGGCAACAAAACCGGCGCACGGATATTAAGGTGATACTTGCGACGAATTAGAATCGTGGCGGGTGGTTAAGACTTTGGGCTTGCTCTTAGGTCTTAGTACTTAGTACTTAGTTCTTTGTTCTTAGTGCTCTGCTTGTCACGGTTAAGAACAACACAAAGTACACAAAGTTCCAAGCACAAAGCTCAAAGTTCAAAGCACAAAGTTCAAAGCACAACGGAAATGGCCTCGCGCAAAACAGACTTCTTCGGCATTCGTTCGCCCCTGCCTAAACGAACCGCCTTCTTTCTTGGTCTCGTCGCACCGGCACTTGTCCTCGGTGCATGGTGTGTGTTGACTTACGGCAACCTCGTCGAGCCGAGCTTTCTGCCGAAGCCCACTGAAGTCATCCGCGGCACTCTGCAACTCTTCATTCAATACGATCTCGGAAGAGCGATACTCGTCTCGACGCGACGGATCGCGATCGCGTTTCTGCTGGCGTCGGCGATTGCATTACCACTCGGCGTGCTGATGGGCGCGTTCGATCCGATCAATCGTTTCTTCGAGCCGATCGTGGCCCCGTTGCGCTACATGCCGATCTCCGCGTTCATCCCGCTGTTGATTCTTTGGTTCGGCATTTACGAGTCGCAGAAAATCGCGTTTCTGTTTCTCGGCGTCTTTGTTTACCTGTTGCCGGTGGTCGTGTCGTCGATCCGGCTGGTGCCGGACGAGTTGGTCCAAACCGCGTTGACATTGGGAGCGTCGAAGTTTCAGGTCGTCAGGACCGTGCTCGTTCCGGCAGCGTTGCCGGAGATCTTCGACAGTTTCCGGGTGATGAATGCGATTGCCTGGACTTACGTGATCCTGGCCGAAGCTGTGAACCCCGAGTACGGTTTGGGCTACATGGTTGAACTCGCACGTACCCATCACAAGGCGTCATGGTCATTCGCCGGACTGCTGGTGATCGGGGGTATCGGGTTGTTGACCGACTTTCTTATCCGAATGATTTCCAGCCTGCTGTTTCGCTGGCGAGAAGCGTCCTGAACCACAGAACTATGGCTGAACAAGAACGCCCTCCTTCGCTTCCGCAGTCCGGCGAGCCCGGCACGATCGCCGTCGACGTCGCGGCACATCCGCAGCCGAAAGTCACTTACGCACCCGATCAAAGTGGCATTCCACCGAAGCTGCGCGTGAGCAACTTGAGTGTGACCTACATCGATCGCAAGGGTAATCGCACGGAAGCAGTGCGCGACGTGTCGTTCGATGTAATCGATAAACCTGACTCCGGTGAGGTCGTTGTTTTCCTTGGTCCATCGGGTTGCGGCAAGTCGACGATCTTGAAAGCAGTCGCCGGACTGTTGCCGCCGACTGAAGGCGAGGTTTTAGTCGACGGCGAGCGAGTGACCGACGTCGGACGCGATCGGGGCATGGTGTTTCAGGCGTACACGTCGTTTGGTTGGCTGACTGTGCGGGAGAACGTTGAATACGGTCTCAAGCTGCAAAAGGTCAAGAAGTCCGAGCGGCGAAAAGTATCGGATACGATTCTCAAATCGGTGGGTCTAGCCGAGTTTGCCGAACGCTATCCGAAGGACCTTTCAGGCGGCATGAAACAGCGCGTGGCGATCGCGCGCACGCTGGTCAACAAACCGCGCGTCGTGTTGATGGACGAGCCGTTTGGCGCGCTGGATCCGCAAACGCGCTGGGGTATGCAGAGCCTGTTGCTCGACATCTCCCGGGCCGAAAACAACACGATTCTGTTCGTGACTCACGATGTGTCCGAAGCGGTTTACCTCGCCGACACCATCTACGTTTTGTCGCATCGTCCGGCGAGAATTCTGCACCAGGTCGATGTGCCCGCGTTTCCTGTGCGCGACATTGCGCTAAAATCTGCGTCGGAGTTTCGCGCGGTCGAGAAAAAATTGCTGGATCTGGTCTACGCCCCCACCGACTCGTAATCTCTGTTCACTATGGGCAGCGAAAAGCAGCATGTGAGTAAACCGCCGCAAACGGCGATGCGGAAGGACGGCGTGCCCGTCAACGTCACGCCCCTACGCGACGACACGCTCGCCGCGACGCAGGCTTTCCTCCGCCAGAAGATCTATGAGAAGCGGTCGTACGTAAAGAAAGCTTTTGCGAATCCTTACAACCTGTCGCTGCTCGCCGGCGGGTTGGCGGCGTCTGTATTGACGCTCAACCCACTGCTCGCAGTCGTCACTGTCGGTCTCGAAATCTTGTGGATGACGAACGCGCCCGGATCGAAGAAGCTTCAGGAGTGGCTCTGGGATCCGGATTATGACGCTCAGGAACGCGCGCAGGACGAAGCGGCACGCGCTGAACGGCTGAAGCATCTCGACGAGAATGATCGTGAACGCGTCGTCGATCTGATTGGGCGGCAGGACGAAATCAATTCGCTGGCGGCCCAGAATCCTTCGTTTACCGGCGACCTGTTGCGTTCCGAACTTACCAAGACCGAACGACTCGTCGAGTCGTTTATCGAAATGGCGACGACGTGTAGCCGGTACGAAGCTTATCTGGAATCGATCGATCTTTCTGACCTCGAACGGGAGCGTCGCCGCTGGGAGAACATCGTCAATACCCAGGAGAAGCGCAATGCTGAAACTGACATTGCCGGCAAGAACCTCGCGATCATCCTGAAACGTTTCGACAAGATGAAAGAGATTCGTCACTACCTGATGCTGGCGCGCGGCCAACTCGATCTCATCGAGAATTCTTTTCAGTTGATTGCGGACCAAATCGTGACGATGCAGTCGCCTCAGGAGTTGACCGGACAACTTGATGAATTACTCGACGGTGTCGAGTCGATCAAGCAGACTGCCGCCGACACCGAGCGGCTCCTGAATCCGCTGGGCTTAAAGGACCTGAACATATGAGCGAAGCGCGCGTGCTTCCCGCGTGGGCCGAGGACTTGCGCCGGCGTTATTTGCGTGGAGAGGCGTCGATGTTTGTCCTGCACGGCAACGTTTACGACGTCGTGCTTTGCAACCGGAAGATGATGGCGCTCACCGAGTTTCTGACCGACGTGCTGCTCAAGGATTCGAAGGACACGATCGCTGTTTATAACGTCGCGACCGGGGCGCGGTTTACGAAACGAGCGACCGGCGTAACCGGCCTCGAGGACCTGTTGCTGGCGACGGAAAAGGAAAAGGTGTTCGCGGCGTTTGAGCGTTTGCTGGTCGGATCGACGAAGACTGCGGTGATCATGGAATACGCGGAAGCAATCGCGCCGGCGGGCGATTCGAATTTCCAGAGTGAGTCGGACCGCGCGGCGATTGTCACGTTGCATCGTTGGTCGGCGTTGCCTGAGATTGAACGCGGAGACAACGTCGTGCTGCTAATTGCCGAGAACCTGACGGAATTGGCCCCGAAGTTGATCTCGAATCCGAAGGTCGCCGTCGTTGAAGTGCCGATGCCTGAACCGGAAACGCGACGCGAAGCGGCCCGGCTCGCTGATTCGCGGTTGACGGAGAAAGACTGCGAACGTTACGCAGGTATGACTGCGGGTCTGAAAGCGATTCAGATCGCTTCCATACTGACGCCGCAACCTGCGGCCGAAGAAGAGTTGGCCGATCGTGAAGTATTTATCACCGATCTGCTGGGCGGTGGTGCTGACGCTGCCGGACGCGCGCACAAACTCGCCGCTCTGACCAGCAACATGGATCGCGACGAGATCAAGGAGCTTGTCGCACCCACTGCTACAACGCCCGCGCCCGATATCAACCTGCCGACGCCCTATGAACTCGCGCGCAAGGAAGCTGATCGACTCATCGCTAAGCGCAAGCGAGAAATACTCGAGCGCGAATGCTTTGGTTTGGTCGAGTTTGTTGAGCCGGGGCACGGGTTTGAGGTCGTCGGTGGAATGGACGAGGTCAAGAAAGACCTGCTGGTGATTGCCGAGAGTATTCGTGAAGGTCGGACGAGCCGCGTTCCGATGGGCATTCTGTTCACTGGTCCAATGGGTACGGGCAAGACGTTCGTCGCCGAAGCTTTTGCGAAAGAGTGCGGGTTGACGACAATCAAGTTGAAGAACTTTCGATCGAAGTGGGTGGGCGCGACTGAAGGTAATCTCGAAAAGATCCTGAATGTGATTCGCGCGATTGGCCAGGTTGTCGTGATCATCGACGAGGGCGATCGCGCGTTTGGTAACACAGACGGCGAGGGCGATGGCGGCACGTCTTCGCGCGTGATCGCGCGCATCAAGGAGTTTATGTCTGACACGTCGAACCGCGGGCGCATTCTGTTTCTCGTGATGACGAATCGGCCGGACAAACTCGACGTGGATCTCAAGCGAGCCGGCCGTCTCGATCGAAAGATCCCGTTTCTCTACGTGCAGACACCGGAAGAGGTGGAGTTAGTGGCGAAGGCTTTGTTGCGGAAGAACAAGATCAAGACGAACATCGACCTCACAACGATTCGCGACGGGTTTTCCAGCAAGCTGGTGGGTTACAGCAACGCCGATATCGAAGCTGTGTTGTTGCTGGCGAATGATGACGCTGCACGCGAAAACACTTCTGACGCGACAGGTGATGCTGGTGAACCCGTCGTTCAAGAGAGTCATTTCCTGCGTGCGGCGATGGATTATTTTCCCAGTCGCGACGTCGAGCTTCTGGAGTACATGGAACTGCTGGCAGTCTTCGAATCCTCGAGCCGTCGCTTACTGCCCGCGAAGTACGCCACCCTCACGCCCGAAGACCTCGACACCCGCCTCCGACACTTGCGCGCGATCGTTGGCGGCAGACGGTAGGGCGACGCCGCGATGCGGGGACGCGGGGACGCGGGGACGCGGGGACGCGGTGACACGGGGACGCGGGGACACGGAGACGCGGGGACACGGAGACGCGGAGACGCGGAGACGCGGGGACACGGGGACGCGGGGACACGGGGACGCGGAGACGCGGCGACACGGGGACGCGGGGACACGGGGACGCGGCGACACGGGGACACGGAGACACGGGGACACGGGGACACGGGGACACGGGGAGGCGGGGACACGGGCGTCGGCGCGCGCAGTGGCAGAGCTTTGATAATAAGATTCCCGCATCTCGGCCCGTCTCAGTGTCTCCGCATCCCCGCGTCACCGCGTCTCTCCTTCCCCGCGTCTGCCCGTCCCCGCGTCACCGCGTCTCTCCTTCCCCGCGTCCCTCCCCGCGTCCGACCTTCCCCTCTCCTCGACGCCATCTTATAATCCCTTCCCCCACACAATACGTTTTGCATGGAGGTCTACTATGCCTAAGGTAGAAGCAAACGGGATATCCATCTATTACGAGCAGCAGGGAAGCGGTGAGCCGCTGATCCTCATTCCTTACCTGACCGCCGACAACGCTTGTTACGCGTTTCAAGTACCCGAGTATGCGAAGCATTTCACTTGCATCACGCTCGACTTGCGCAGCACCGGCAAGACCGACCAGACGGATGGGCAGGTTTCGATGGAGTTGTATGCAGACGACGTCGCTGCGTTGATGCAGGCGCTCGGGATTCCGCAAGCGCACATCACCGGTTTGTCGCTCGGCGCGGCCGCGGGCATGTGGCTCGCCGCTAAACATCCGGATAGAGTTAAGTCGTTATCGTTGCACAGTGGTTGGGCGAAGTCTGATGACTATCTCAAGACAGTTGTCGCAGGCTGGCAGGCCGCAGCGAAGGGTTTTAACTCCGTGACGGAGATGGCGATCCATTGCATCTTTCCCTGGTGCCTGACGCCGGAACTGTATGTCGGGAAGGCGAACTACGTTACGCAGTTGGCGCATTTCGTGCGAACGCGGCCCGTCATGTCGGTGGTGCATTTCCTGCAACAGTCGAATGCTGTGATGGTGCATGACGCCGAGGCTCAGCTCGCGCGAATCACAGCTCCAACGCAGATCACCTTCGGTAGTCGCGATCAACTGACTTCGCTGCGCTTTGCGGATCAGTTGAAAAACAACATTCGCGATTCAGAGTTGCTGGTGTTTGAAGACTGTGCGCATGCGGCGCTTTACGAGAAGGTTGACGAGTTTAACGAAAAGACGCTTGCGTTCTTGAAACGCCACAGCCAGCCGCTGAGCGCATCCGTGTGATCCGTGTTTTTCACAGATCACACAGATGAAAACTCCTGAGATCGAACGTGTGTGCCAGTGGGACGCGGGACGCGGCGTCTCCGCGTCTCCGCGTCCGACCTTTCTCCTCTCCTCGGCGCCTTTGCGGGAATCCTCGTTGAACTGCACCCAGTGGCAACCTCGTTGACAGTCTTCGCTGCCGCAGGCTAATCTGTTATCCCGTGAATCAGACGGGCGACAATACCCAAAAATCCTCCTCGAATAAGACAGTCGCCATCATCCCTGCTCGTTACGCTTCCACTCGTCTGCCGGGAAAGGCCCTAATTGAAATTGAAGGAAAGCCCATGGTTTGCTGGGTCGCGGAACGCGCCCAAGCGGCCCGAAATGTTGATCGCGTTATTGTGGCCACCGACACGCAGGAGATTGTTGACGCGGTCAGTGCCAGGGGTTTTGAAGCGCGGCTGACGCGCGCGAATCACACGAGTGGGACCGATCGCGTCGCAGAAGTCGCGGCGACCATTCCTGA
>DATJKO010000406.1:0-2077 GCA_035491355.1 Pyrinomonadaceae bacterium | reverse complement strand
CGCCGTTCGCGCGCGGCTGCCACGAGATCCGCGCGTCGATCAGTCCCGCTCGCGCTTTCATGTTTGGCAGTCCGCGTCCTTCGGAGTTGTTGTCGGTCTTCGAATCGAATGTTCGACCGTTGTCTTCAATGCGCAACGCGAAGTCGCCGGCAGTCGAGGTCTCGACAAACATCTTCACTTCCGTGGCATCGGCATGTCGCCAGATGTTGTTAACGGCTTCCTGTACGATGCGATAGATCTGCATCTGCACACTTGGCGCTAGTTGACTGTGCTCCTCGATCGCTTCGTCACAGTGAAACTCGTATTCGAAGCGCTTTTCGACGGGTGCGTCCTGCACCGCATGCGACAACGCAAACTCGAGCGCCGCGGCAAAACCGACGTTCTGTAAAACTGACGGGCTCAGGTCTTCACAAATGCGTCGCACCTCCTGCGAGATCGATTCAATTTCACCACGCAACGTCGTCGTCTGTTTGGGCGACGAATCGCCGTTGGGTTTGATCTGATCGGTCATTAACGCCAGATGCCGGAGGTCGGCGAGTGTTTGATCGTGCAAATCGCGGGCGATGCGACGCCGCTCGCGTTCGGCTTCGTTCGCGAGATTGAGTCGCGCGTCGGCGAGCTCGCGGTTCGCGTCGACAAGTTTGGCGCTGGTCGCCACGATTCGACGTCGTTCGAGTATGGCCCACAAGAGTGCGAGAAGTGCGAGTGCCAGCAGGATCGCCAGCGCCGTCGAGGTCCAGGGAAAAGGCGCGCGCGCTACTGTGAACGAAAAACTTAACGGCTGGGATGGAGTTAGATCTTTGGTGAACGCCATCGCCGTAACCGTGTACCGGCCTGGCTTCAAACCCTGCATTATGAATTGCGAGTCGCGCGATAGTTTCTTTTCGAACTGTTTACCGGCGCTGTCCGTCAACGTAAACGCATACTGAAACCGCTCAGGAAACGTCCGGCTGCTGATTGCCGTCACGTCGAGCAGCAAACTGTTCTGTGGATATTCGAGATTGAGACCGGCTTTCAGTTCTGACGGCGCATGCACACGTTTGCTCAAGACGCTCGTTACTGACAACGAAGGTGCGACAAGCCCGGGCACGTAACGCGTTACGCCGCGGTTTGTCCCGATCAATAGAGACTCTTCACCGTCCTTGTTTCGCAGCGGTAATACGGCAAAGACGTTTTGCGACGGCAGCCCCTGTTCGGAGTCTAGTTGGCCCACAACCGGACCGAGATCCGGATCGTCGCGGATGCGCAACAGTCCGCTGCCCCGCGTGCCGCACCAGATCTCGCTGATCTTGTCGTCCACCGCCGTAACCACGACGCGCGCGTCAATGTTAGGTACGAACAACTCGCAGCCGCGGTCAGGGCGGCAGACAAAAACTCCACCCGATGTTCCAACCCACACCACACGGCTGACGGGCGTTCGCGTCATCGAACGAACTACCTGTCCTTTCAACGATGCGAACTGCGGCTCCTCGCGAACGGTCTTCCCGTCTGATGCGAGCACGCCGTCTTTGGCAGTGCCAATGAGCAGTCTGTCCTCGCCATCCGCCAGCAAGCTGATCACCTCACGGGCAAGGCCGTTGGGCCAGGCAAGACTTGAGCGTCCACCATCTATTCGTTCGACACCACGCCCGAATATCGCGTAATACGTTGCGCCGCGAAACTGAGCGATTGAGCGCACACTGCCAACTCCGTCCGGGCTGCTGGTACCGGAATCAAGACGCGTGAATAACTGATCCTCGAGTTTCACCTGCTGCTTCGGCGCGATGTACAAACCGCTGACAGAAGCGACTAACAAACGCGGCGTCCCGGGAAGTTGATCTTCCGAGATGTCGTACACGATGTTCGCGCCCATGCCGGGCATGCTGGCCCATGAGGAAGTTTTCTCGTCGTAGATAAAAAGGCCACGGTTCGTGCCTGCCATTGTGCGGTGGTTAACTGATTGAAACAGCGCGCGCACGAAATTGCTCTCGATGTTGTCGCCGACCGATTCGACGCGTGGCGCCTGTGGATCGTAACGACAAACGCCTCGATCGGTGCCGAACCAGATGACGCCTTCGCGATCGATCGAGATCGCATA
>DATJKO010000405.1:0-12669 GCA_035491355.1 Pyrinomonadaceae bacterium | reverse complement strand
GGGAAACAACGGTTGCCACAGCCCGCGCGAGACTTCACCGTGCTTGCGGCTAACGCCGTTTGTCGAGCGACACATGCGAATGGCCAGCGGCGTCAATCCGTAGCGCTCAGTCCCGTTGTTCGGATCGACCCGCCCCAACCCCATAAACTCATTTTCCGTCAGTCCCAAATCACGCGCGTAGGAAGCACCGAACACACGCGTCACCAGCGCCGCATCGAATTCGTCGTTACCAGCGGCAACCGGCGTATGCGTCGTAAACGCACATTGGCGCCGAACCACATCGACCGCTTCGGCCCAACTGCAACGCTCCGACTGAATAACTTCTCGCGCCAACTCCAGCGTTAGAAACGCTGAGTGACCTTCGTTCAAATGAAACACGTGCGGAGTCACGCCCAACTTTCGCAACAAACGAACGCCGCCGATGCCGAGTAACATCTCCTGCACGATGCGTGTCTCACGATCGCCACCGTAGAGATGGCCCGTGACCCAGCGATCCGTCTCAACGTTCTCCGGAATGTTCGTGTCCAACAGGTACAGCGTGACTCTGCCAACAGCAGCGCGCCACACCTGGGCCAGCACATTCCGGTCACGGATCAGTACCTCGATGCGCAGCGGTTTGCCAGTCGCATCTGCAACCAACTCGAGCGGCAGCTCGTTCGGGTGCGTTTCGCCGTAGTGTTCTTCCTGCCAACCGTCGTTGCGCAGTCGCTGGCGAAAGTAGCCGTAACGATAAAGCAGACCGACAGCGACGAGCGGCAAGTTGAGATCACTCGCTGACTTCAGATGATCGCCGGCGAGTATGCCCAAGCCCCCGGAGTAAAGCGGCAGCGAGTTGTGTATCCCAAACTCCGCGCAGAAGTAAGCGACAGGATGGTCGGGTGTTATGGACCAGTTGCCAACCGGCTTCGACAGCATGTAAGAGTCGAAGCTCTGACAGATGCGGTTTACGCGTTCGAGATAAACGGGATCAGTTGCAGCTTCGGCAAGGCGATAGCTGTTAGTGCGGGCGAGTAGTTGTCGAGGGTTCTGCTCGCATTCTTCCCACGTTTCCGGATCCAGATCACGAAAGACACTGGCGCCGTCCGCCGCCCAGCTCCACCAATAATTCCAGGCTAGTTGTTCCAGCGGCATGAGTGGGACCGGCAATCTGCTCATCCGCGCACGCTTTTCGATCTCAGTTGTTTCAACCATTAATTAATTTGTGTATTTGATATAGAAAAACAAAACGGAGAGTCTACTCGAATTTTTGGTACTCCAGAAACACCCGTGCATCGCCAGGGTGGAAAAACACCAGCCGCACTTCCTGTATCTGGTTGTCAGTACTGAGGAAATCCTTGATTGCGAGGGAAGAGATCGCGGCCGCTTCGGCCTTGGGATAACCGTAAGCGCCAGTCGAAATGGAGGGAAAGGCTATGGACGCGACTGCGTACTGGCGCGCGAGCCGCAACGAGTTTTGATAACAGGCGGCGAGCAATTCGGCCTCTCGCGCCGGATTGCGACCGTAGATCGGTCCAACGGTGTGTATGACGTATTGGGCGGGCAAGTTTCCGCCGGTGGTGATCACCGCGTCACCCGTCGGTAAGCCATTCGGGTGAGTCGTTTCGCGAACCTGTTTGCACTCCATGAGAATCTGTGGCCCACCGGCCCTGTGAATCGCACCATCTACACCACCGCCGCCAAGCAACGTCGAATTGGCGGCGTTAACGATCGCAGTTACATCGTGGGTAGTGATATCGCCGGTGAGAACGCGAACGCGGTCCCCCAGCAACGTCGAAAACGAGTCAGGCATGGTTCTTACTCGGCGACGCGTGGCTCAAGTGTGATCTCGTCGAACATGTCCTGGCGCCGCAATGCCTCGGCTACACCCTTGGCGGTATGTTCGGTGAGCGGATGATCTTCATCTGTGCTCGCGATCTCAAAGACGCCCTCGTCGATCATGACGATTCCGATTCGCCCGAGTGTGACACCGGGGGCGATCAGGATCTCGTCCATGTTGTGAATGCGAAAGCTGCCGGTCTGCTCCACCCAGTCTTCGATGAAAGGGTCGCGCAGAGCATGCTCGGCCTCAGATTCAGAGAGATATGCGCCTTCGACGATGAGACAGTATTCGCGCACTTGGCTTTGGACGTTTATGGTGTGGACCGATCGCCGATAACTCTACCACCGTACCCTCCCAGCGCCAAGCAAAAGTTAAATCCGTGTTCGCCGGCTGACGAACACGGATTCAACGGGGTGTGAACTAATTGTTATCGAGCTCGCGCGTACTGCCGATTCAACTGCTCGCGCAGACGATCGAAATACGAGTCGAACGTTACGAACCCGGTTGTGCCCTGAAAGAACGCGCGGCCACCAGTCTCGTCCGCAAGCCGGTTGAGTGAACTCTGGCCGTAGCTCGCTGCCAGGCGGCTGCGGCTAGTCAGGCCCACTGACGGCGCGTAGAAACTAAACACTGAAATGCGCCGCTTGTTGGCTTCCGAAATCGCGCGCTCTATGTCGAGCGTGTGACCAGCCGCGGTGGAGTCGAATCCACGCGACGTGTCGAGACCGTCAGAAATCAACAACACCGCATTCGCGTTCGGCGACTCGTCCTTGAACTTCCTCATGGCCTCGATCACTTCAACGTACGGATTGAACGGTGAAGCGCTCGTGCTGCCGATCGGAATGCGCAGCGACTTCGCGGCCTTTTCGAGGTCAGTCGTAAAAGGTTGCCTGACCTGAAGTGAACCGGCCGTTATGTAAGCAACCATAACTTGCGAACCCTGCGGCAACGAACGAATGAACTCGCGTGTTACGCCCAGCTCGTTGCCCACTTGCGGTATCAGGTCGTCCTGGACCAGCACCGCGAGGTTCAACGGTTCGATTGTTTGCAGACTATCACTATCTTTTTTTGTTTTGGCCGAGGCAACCCCGAGCGTAGAGATCGCGATCAAGAGCACCACCGCCAACGACAGGAATTTCCGGTAATACATGTCTTTCCTTCTATCTCCTCTTCCGACGTTTCTGATGCGATTTGCAGGCCAAAAGATGGCTGACAACGTCGTGAACACGGATTTGCAACCCAATAACAGTCAACTTGATTTGCCCGTGACGGTTGGTTAAATTACTGGCCTAAATTCACGGAAAATTTCACGGAACACAGCGCCAAATTTCCATGCCTGAAAGGAATCAACCGTTATGAAAGTCTATCCGACTGAAGCCATTCGCAACCTCGCTGTCATTGGACATGGCGACGCAGGGAAGACGCAGTTGGTCAGTTCGCTTCTCTACGTCGCCGGAGCCACACCGCGCTGGGGTAAGGTAGATGAAGGCACCACAGTCACCGATCATGAAGAAGATTCCATTGCTCGTAAGATCACACTCAACACTTCACTCGCACATCTCGAACATCGCGAAACAAAACTGAATTTTATCGACTCTCCGGGATACGTGGCTTTCGTTTCCCACGCCCGCCCCGCGCTGCGTGTCGCCGACTGCGCGATCGTCGTCGTCGACGGCGTCAAGGGTGTGGAAGTGCAAACGGAAAAGACTTGGGCCTATGCGAACGAGTTTCTGGTCCCACGCATGATGGTTATTACTAAACTCGACAAAGAACATGCGGACTTCGGCGCCGCGCTCCAGAGCGCGCAAAATACCTTCAGTAGAGCAATCATTCCTTTTACGTTACCGATCGGGAAGGAGAAGGACTTCCGCGGCATCATCGATGTGGTCCACATGAAAGCCTACGAGCTCGGCGCGGACGGACAAGCGAAAGAGATCGACATTCCGAGCGAAGACCGCGACATCGTCGACAAGACGCGTGAGCGGCTGGTGGAGTTGGTAGCCGAGTCGAACGATCAACTGATGGAGAAATATTTCGAACAAGGAACACTGGACGAAGAAGATATTCTCCCCAACATCAACAACGCGATCGCACAGAGCAAACTGTGCCCCGTCTTCGCCGTCTCGAGTATCACGCAAGTCGGGTTACGCGCACTGCTGAATGGCTTAGTAGATTTCGCTCCCGACCCCGCGCATCACGAAGCAGAGTGGGGCCGTCCAGTTGATGCGAGACCCGACGCTGAGCGCATCGGTCGCAAGTACAGCGACAGCGAACCATTTTCCGCATACTGCTTCCGCACCATCGCCGACCCGTTTGCCGGCCGCATCAACGTTTTCAAAATCATCAGCGGTCGCTTGCAGACCGACGCGAACGCCTTTAATTCAACGCGCGGCGTGATGGAACGACTCGGCGCGTTGCACACCGCGCAAGGTAAGCAACTCGACAAAATCCCTGAGGCCCACGCAGGCGACATCGTCGCTTGTGTGAAGTTGAAAGAAACGCAAACCGGCGACACGTTGTGTGACAAGCAGTCGCCAATCGTTTACGACGCGGTTGAGTATCCGGAAGCGGCGATTGCGTTTGCGATCGAACCGAAGTCGCGACAGGACGAAGAGAAGATTAGCGTCGCGTTGCACAAGATTCTTGAAGAGGATCCCGCGCTGCATTTCAGTCGCGATGCGCAGACAAAAGAGTTCCTGCTTTCGGGTTCGGGACAACTCCACGTCGAAACAGTCGTCGAAAAACTAAAGAAGCGTTACAGCGTCGAAGTGACGCTGCACCCGCCGAAAGTTCCGTACAAGGAAACGATCACGCAGCGCGCGGAAGTGCAGGGTCGACACAAGAAACAGACTGGCGGTCGCGGACAGTTCGGCGACTGCAAGTGCGTGTTCGAGCCGATGCCGCGCGGCGGTGGCTTCGTTTTCGAAGACAAGATCTTCGGTGGATCGGTGCCGCAGCAGTTTCGACCCGCGATTGAGAAAGGCATTGTCGAGGCCGCGCAGTCGGGGGCGATTGCGGGTTACCCGCTCGTCGATTTCAAGGTCCAACTGGTTGACGGTTCGTACCACCCGGTTGACTCCGACGAACACTCGTTCCGCGCCGCTGGTCGCAAGGCGTTTCGTGCGGCGATGGAGAAAGTGAAACCGTCGCTGCTGGAACCGGTGATGGACGTCGAGATCGCCGCGCCACAGGAGTTCAGCGGCGACATCATGGGCGATTTGAACTCCCGCCGCGGACGGGTACAGGGCATGGAAACCAGCGGCAAGCAGCAGGTGATCAAGGCGCAGGTGCCGATGGCCGAGATGTTGAACTACCAGTCGACACTCAACTCGATCACCGCCGCGCGTGGCTCGTTCCACATGCAGTTTTCACACTACGATCCAGTTCCGGGCCAGTTGGCCCAGAAGATCGTAGAGCAGTCGCGAGCTGAGGGACGAATCAAGGGTGGTGAAGAGGAAGAATAAGACTCATTTTCCATTGATCATTCGTCACTTCTCATTTGTCATTTCAATGAAAAATGAGAAACGGAAAATGACAAACGACAAAATGAAAAGGGCCACTCGGGGCTAAAGCGAGTGGCCCTTTTTCTACGGGCAATCCGGTTGCTTGAGAGAGCGGTTACTCTGGATTTGCCAGTTTGCGGACTTTCGGAAACACCGGGCCGCCGCTGTGAAAACCTTCTTTGATCGTGTAATCACCCGGTACTTCGAAAAGCGACTTGGCCGGTTCGCTGCGATTGATGTTCGTCAGTTTGTAGGTCGTCTCGCCTGAGCGCGGGTCGCTATGACGCGTCATCACAACCAACTGCAACTCCGGTGAGTACCAGCGCTCGCTGACGATTTCGATCGCCCGGTCGTTGCCAATCTCACCGGCGGGAATCGTGATGGTCGTGCGAGTTCCTTCTGCCGCGACGCCTTCGATGTTCTGTGTGCCGAGTTTCTCTTCCTTCACGTCGTTGGAATTTGGTCCACCACTCTTGCGAAAGACGTAACCCGCAGCGCCGCCGCCGGCGATAGTAATCTGCTGAGTTTCCGTAACGACCCGCGCGTTTGGTGGTGGCGGAGCGCCGAGTGGCGGCGCAGTCATAACCATGCTACCGGCATTGCCGCCAGGCGCGACTTTGAATTCAAAAGTACGTCCTTCACCATCAGTTCCGGAGACGCCTGGTTTCGCTTTCCACTCGAACGTGAACTGGGCACTCTTGATCGCGGTGTGTGAGCGTGAATCCAACGAATAGGTAACGCCGGCGACGGGATCGTTGATGAAGATGGTTTGCAATGGTTCCTGGCCCGTGCCGAGCACGCCGAGTCCTTTCAGCGTCTGCTCGCGTCGCGTGCGACCTTCACCGTCGCGATAGACCGTGCTGCTAAACTTGTTGACGATACGATTGCCGTCGCTAAGCGTTTGAATGCTCTCGGTGACCGATTCCGCCGAATAAGGCGCGCCTTTCACCACCTTGCCGTCAAAACTCTCGGACGCGATGAACAGAACATTGCCATCCGGCGGCGGTGGCATCGGCGGTGCACCCGGAGGGCCGCCCTGCACACGCGTTTGCTGGATGATCAGCCCCTGCGAGGTTTGCGCGACGGCTGCACTTGCGACCACGACCATCACAGTAAACATTGCGATTACTTTTCTCATCTCCATCATTCCTTTCAGCCCGGCTTCAAACCGGCATTCCTGGCTCTCGTCTATTGAACAAAACGTATGGCATGGGCCAACCCGTCTGACCCTATCAAAACATCAGCTTTAACTTTCTCGTGATAACGCTCCATGTTCATCGGCAACCCGAAGTTCACCAGGGCTGAGCGCGGCAACTCGATGCGAACGACTTGTCCGCCATCCTGGAAGGTCGTGGGATTGACGTAACCGAGCGGCATGAAGTCTGTGGCGATTTCACGAGTGACATGGTTTGCGACTTCGCTGTGTGGAACGCGACGCTTACCAGGCCTGACCGGGTTGCGTGCGATCTGCTTCTGCGGCTCCTGCTCGGGTTCGGGTTCCAGAATCTTCGGCACTTCTACACTTCGTTCTTCTTTGACTGCCGGCTGGTCCGTTTGACGGGCGGTTGTTTGATTCGGCTTATCCGTCCGCGGACGAAGTGCAACGACGCTGACCGCGATCAACAAGGCCGCCGCGATGCCGGCGGCTACCCAGTAACCCACTCTTCTCTTCGGAAAAGGACGAACCACAGCACGCGCGCGCATTGCTTCGCGTAACTTCTGTTCGATTTCGGGAGGCGCGTTCAGCGTCGCCATCTCGCCGGCGAGCAATTTCAAGCTACTCGTCAGTGTTTCTTCATCAAATCTCTGACTGTTCATGCGAAACACCTCGCTGACTTCAAACTTGCTGAACTCTCATCATCAATCTGCTCAGCCGGCCGCAGCTTGGCGAGCAACAACGCACGAGCGCGATGCAAACGCGAACGCACGGTGCCGATTGCACAACCAAGAATCTCGGCCGCTTCCCCATAACTCACGTCCTGGAGTTCGCACAGCACCACTACTTCACGATATTTCGGCGGTAAACTCAGCACCGCCCTCCGGACCAACTCGATCGTTTCTGCTCGCGCGAGGTCGTCCAGCGGACGCAGGTCAGTGCCAGTGGCGACGAACACTGCCTCGTCGTCGTCATCATTACCGATCGGAGTCATAAACTGGTCGACTCGCATTCGCCGCAACACATGATTGCGAGCGACCCCCAACAGAAACGCACTCAAAGATCCACGCGCCGGATCGAACACATGACCCTCACGCATCAGGAACAGGAAAACTTCCTGCGTCACATCTTCCGCCATCGGTTTCGAGCCGCTCATCTGTAAAGCGAACCTGTAGACCGATCCCTGCCGCCGGCGATAAAGAAGCGCAAGCGCCTCCTCATCGCCGGCCAACATCGACCGCAACAACTCGCTATCACCAGGTTCGCTTTGCAGATTCATTGCACCCAAATGATTGACAGACATGGGTATTCGCTGGGGAACCGGCAAAAGTTCCAAAATGTGGTTTACGTGGGACTACGATCCGAATAACCGGCGAAACTCAGCCGTACCTCGTCGCAAAGCAAACCAATCCGCGAAAATCTGTGGGTTTTGTAACCAGATCGTCAGCCATTGCGCAACTTCGGCGGCGAGTTGACGGTCCTTTTCACTGGTTCGACTGCTGCCGACAATCAGTTCGAGCTCCCGCTTAAGACTCAAGATAGACTCGCGCGGTGGGTGTTTGCGCGGCAGCTCTTCCATCCAGACGACGGCGGCCGCGACCGTGTCGAAGTTCAACTCTTCGGCGGTGAACAGCCTCGCGGAGCGCCAGACTGCGTCGGAGTTGAGGACATCGGGATGAACCAGCTGAGCGCCACGATCCGCCTCTGTTCGCGCTATCGAAGCCGGACTCTGGGAGGCGTCATTTGCCACGGATCTTCTTGGCGATTCGCAACGCGTGATTGCGCGCGATCAGCGGGACGTGTTCGTCGGTGCTGAGGTCCGTAAGCAGCGGCAGCAATTGTTGCGGGTCGGACAGTCCGTCACGGTTGATGAGCGACTCCATCACTTCCATCAACTTTGGCGCGTTCAGCGGCTGGTTCTCGCGAGCGATAGAAATGTCGAATACCAGAATCGCCTGGTCGGCAGCACGACGATACTCGTTGATGAGGGTCGCGGCGTCACGGTTTTGCGTCCAGTTGAATTCGGCGACACGTTTTCGGGTTCCCTGCTCCATGCCGATACGCATCGTGCCGAGATGTGGAAACTGCTTGTTCGATTGATAGTCTGTGTTTGAGTCGAGAAACTGAAGCCCCTGCCAGGCCGCACTGATACGCGCGAGCGCCGCGGGCGAAAGCTCGAGCGGCTCGACTATCGGCGTATCTTCGTTTAGCCGTTCGAACGTGACGGTGCCGCGACCGTTCGCGTCATGTTGCAGCACGATGTGTTTGACTACGAATTTCGGTTGTGAGAACTCATAGGTGTACTTAACCGGGTCGTGCTTGCTATCGGTGATTGCTGCCGGAACCGGCGCCGACTGCGTCGGGCGAGTGTTGTGCTTCTCGTCCTGCGCATAAGTGAAAATCGCCGCGCTCAAAATCAGGAGCGCGGCGGGGAGGCCTTGCGTAAATGATTTTTGTCTACTCACTCAAACTTTACCGACACTAACTTCGAAACTCCAACTTCCTCCATCGTCACGCCATAAAGGGCGCGGGCCATCTCCATGGTCCGTTTGTTGTGAGTGATCACAATAAACTGCGTATCGGCGGCCATCTGAAGGACCTTATCAGTAAAGCGTCCCACATTCGCTTCGTCAAGTGGCGCGTCGACTTCGTCCAATAAACAGAACGGCGCCGGGCGGTAGTGGAAAATACCCAACACCAACGCCAGCGCGGCCATCGCTTTCTCGCCGCCTGACAGCAACAACACGTTCTGCAAACGCTTGCCGGGAGGCTGCGCAATGACGTCGATACCCGATTCGAGCACGTCGTCAGCGTCGATCAAACTCATCTCACCGCGTCCGCCGCCAAACAACTCCTGGAACAGCGCGCTGAAGTTCTTGTTGATCTGCTCGAACGCATGGCGGAAACGTTCGCGCGAACGTCGTTTGATTTCGCGTAGCGCTTCTTCGGTCGCCGAGATGCCCTCGATGATGTCCTGTCGCTGCACAGTCAGGAACAACAGTCGCTGTTCGGCTTCGGCCAGCTCTTCGAGCGCCATCATGTTGACGCCGCCAAAGCCTTCGAGCCGTGTGCGCAGTTCTTCGACGCGTTTGTGACTCGCGTCGAGATCGAACTCTTCGGGCAGCGTGAGTTCGCGCGCCAGATCTTCGAGCGCCTGGGCCAACTCGGTCTGGCAATTTTCGTGAACGAATGTTTGCCGCGCCTGGGCTTCCGCGCGTTGCACTTCGAGACCCGCACGCGAGTCGCGAACTTCCGCCGCCTGCCGATTGAGTTCCGACAGTTCATTCGAACACTCATCCGCCTGGCGGCGAGCTTGCTGCAAGCGGTTGGAAAGATCGGCGATCTGCTCTTCCTCGCGGGCGCGATCGCTTTCGACGAAGCTCGCTTTCAGTTCGAGATCGGCAATGGAGACCTTCAACTCCTCGAGGCGGCCGTCCATTTCGGCGAGTTCCAGGCGGTGACGCTGAACGCGCGCCGCGAAATCGGCGAGTTCACCTTCGATGCGGCGCAGTTCGGCGGTCGTGCTGCGACGACGTTCGGCAGCGGCAGCCGCGGCGGCACGTTGTCCGGCGAGCGATTCACTTTCGAGTTCCGCTTCACGACGCAGGTCGGTCAACAACGCCGATGCGCGAATTACATTGTCGGCTGCGCTTTCGCGCGCGGCTTCGGCAGTTTCGGCTTCGCTCAACGCGTTCATGCGCCGCTGCTCGATGTCGATCCGTTCCTCTTCAACGCGCAGCGAATCCTGGCCCACCACACGCATGTGGCGCTCGGCGCGTTCAACTTCCTGTTCGAGGCCACTGACCGTCAACTGCTGCTGCATCGCCTCGCGTTCTTCGCGACCGATTGCTTCGTTGAGAGTAACGACCGCGTCTTCGAGGCCGACGAGCCGGGTGCGAGCGTCACGGGCCGCTGACGCAGCGACTTCAACTTCTCCCGCCAACGCTACGGCACGCGCTTCCAGCTCACGCAATTCGCGCTTGAACGCAAGCAATCCGGCGCCTTCTTCGAGATCGCGTGCGTCGCCGGCGCTCACGAACTGGCCGCTGGAGATCCAATCGCCGTTCAGCGTGACGAACGTCTCGCCCGTGGCCATTGACTGGAGCATCGCGTCATCGAGATTGGCCGCCAGTCGCGCGCTCATTTTTTGCGGCAACGTGCGTTTCAGGACGGTGACAAGTTGCTGCGGCGCGCCGAGGAGATCGGAGATACGCAGATCCTCGCGGAAGCTTTCAGTCTGGCCGTTGGCGAGTGCCGGACGTTCTTCGAGTCGACAGGCGAGTGTCGTAGTTAATAAGGCGGAATCAGCTTCATCGCTGCCACCGTGCAAACCCGCGACGAGGAAACTCGCGCGACCGCCGTTGTTTTCTCTCAACCACTGCGCCGCACGAACCGCATCATCAGGCGTCGGCACGACGATCGATTGCAACGACGAGCCCAGGACACCCTCGACCGCGCGTTCCCACTTCGCGTCGACATTCAAAGCATCCGCGAGTGTGCCGATGAAATGGAAATTCCGCGGATTTTCGTCTACCGAGAAAACGAGTTGCACCGCGGGCGAATAATAGGCGCGCCGGGTATCCAACTCTTTCAAACTCTCGAGGCGATGACTGGCGCGTGAGTATTCGTCACGCACTCGCGTCAACTGTGCCTCAGTGTCACTGACGGCCTCGTGTCCGCGGACGACAGCATCGACCGCCGTTTCACGCTCGGCTTGCAACCGGGAAACGCGGCCACGCGCATCCTGGAGATCGCGCGAAAGTTGTTCCGCTTCGAGTTTTCGTTCGGCGTGCTGGCTGGCGGCGCGATCGCCTTCACGCGCCAGACCTTCCGCTTGCTGTCCGAGGCGTTCGAGTGTGCTTTCGAGTTGGCGAGCAATCTCGCGAACACGTTCGGCGATTGCCGTTTGCGATAACAGTTCGGCGCGGGCGTTCTCGATTTCGACTTCGGCTGCTGTCGTGCCGGCGAGTTTTCCGGCGTACGACTCTTCCGCGGTTCGCAGTTCGGAGGCGCTGCGATCTGCTTCCTCGCGCAAACGAGCATCTTCCTGCTGGAGCCGCAAACATTCCGCTTCGATCAAAACCAATCGAGCGGTCAGCGCTTCGATCTCCGCTGTGACTTCGCCTCTGCGTTTTTCGATGTCGGTTAACTGTTCCTGCTGATAAATGCACTCACGCGCCTGGCGATCGCGTTGCAGCACTGCTTCGGCAGCGGCGGCGCGCACAGTCGATAACTCGTCTTCGAGGTTTCGCGCTTCGTGGGTCGCGGATCGCGCAGCATCCTCACGTTGGGTGAGATCCCCGGCGATCGCGGTTTCGAGTTCTGTGACTTCGGTGAGTTTCGCGTTGGTCTCTTCGAGCACTAACGCCAGCCTGCGATCTTCGGCGACGTAGACGTGGCGCAACAGTTCGCGCAGCTCTTCGCGCAGCACGCCATAGCGACGCGCCTTCGCGGCCTGGCGGCGCAAACTGTTTACCTGACGATCGATCTCCGAAACGATGTCGGAGATACGCGAGAGATTGGAGCGGGCAGATTCGAGACGCGCTTCGGTCGCGCGTTGGCGGACGCGGAACTTGGTGATGCCTGCCGCCTCCTCGATGATCGTGCGGCGGTCCATCGGCTTGGCCGAAAGAATCTGGCCGATGCGGCCCTGTTCGATGATCGCGTAATGACCACCGGCGAGTCCGGTGCCTGAGAAGAGGTCCTGAATATCACGCAGCCGGCAAATGCGATCATTCAGCAGGTACTCACTCTCACCCGAACGATAAAGCCGGCGGGTGACTGAAACTGCTTCGCCGGGTGCAAACTCCAGCGCCAGATTTCGCCGCCGCCAGTGGCGTTTCTGCGGAGTCTTTGGTGTCGCGCTCACTGCAGCCTGATCTGCAGCCTGATCGGAGCCTTCCGTACTCTCGATGATCTCAGTGTTTTCGGCTGGCTCGGGTTCAGCGCCTTCAACTTGAACGGCGACGAGTCGATCGTCGATCTTTTCGAGCGTCGAATCGATATCTTCGATGTCCGGCTCCGGCGTGTCGACCTCATCGCGGACCATGTGCATGACGACTTCGGCCATGCCGCTGGGCTGACGGTCGCGCGAGCCCTGGAAGATGACGTCTTTCATCTCGCCGCCACGCAGGTGCTTAACGCGCTGCTCGCCGAGGACCCAGGCGATGGCGTCAGCGACGTTGCTTTTG
>DATJKO010000404.1:0-4595 GCA_035491355.1 Pyrinomonadaceae bacterium | reverse complement strand
CAGAGTCTCAAAAGCTTTAATGAGAACAGTGATGAATGGTGGAGAATGAAGGAGGAGCTCACCTTACGTGCTTTTCGAATCGCTTACGAGAGTCATCAGAGATACAAGAACTGATCATTAACACAACGAAAACCTCAGTAGTTCGTGAGGATCTCTTCCGGTTGAAATCCCATTTTGCCCAATCGTTCACGCGTTTGATCGATCATTTCGCGCGAACCACAGATTAGAGCAACTGGTGAGGACAAATCCGGCAGGACGTGGTCCAGCAGCGACTGAACATAACCCGTGGGACCAGACCAGTCGTGCCCGTCAGGTCGCGAGATCACCTGGCGTAGCTCTACGCTCGCGTTCGCCCAGCTCTGCACTTCGTCGCGGTAGGCAAAATCGTCAGGCGTGCGCGCTCCGTAAAGAACTACAAGCTGCCCGAACTCCGAGCGGTGTTTCATCACGTGACGCAACGCCGATCGCAACGGAGCCACGCCCGTGCCCATCGCGACAAACACCAGATCGCGGCCTTTTCGGTGGGCCAGATCGAAGCCGTCCCCGCAGATCCCGATTAACTTGATCTCGTCGCCTTCGTGCAAGTCGTAAAGAATCTTGCTCGCGCCGATTTTTTGTTTTACGAGAACTTCCAGCTCGGGATCTTCGGGCGCGCTGGCGAAAGCAAAGTATGCGGGTTCCTCGCCGGCTACTCCGAGAATCGCAACCTGACCGGGAATGAAATCAGGGTGCGCCGCGTTTCCCGACGCCTCCGCCAGACGAAGATCAAACGAGCGCGTCAGCCGCGCTTGCTCGCGTACCCTGCTTATCACAAGCTTCAACTCTGTATCGGTCATTCGTCGTGAGCCTCTGTGGGCAACCGCGGCCGGTCAGGCGCGCGTTATGCGGGAGAAACGCAGTGTACCAAATCAACCTGCACTTTCTCATCATCGGTGCTACAATTGGGCCGTCCGTTAACTCCGTTCGTCTCTCCCCGAGCACAAGCAACATGAGATCAAGACCGATTCAAACTGTGTTTGGCGTCTCCCTCGCTTTGCTCATCACGCTCTGCTGTCTCGCGGCAGCAAACGCGCAATCCGGCAGGAGATCAGCAAAACCTCCGCCGGCCGCTCCCGTGCCAACGCCGACGCCTGAACCATCACCTTCGCCGGCGCGAAAACGCAGTGACAGCGACGTCAACTTCCTTGTCGCGATCACTGATCGAGGAGCGAGCGTCTCCACCATGCCATTTACCTTTTGGGAAGCGGCAGCGAATGGATGCGCCGACCAGTTGGAAAAACGAACGGGGTTAGTCGTTGATGTTTCGCGGCAGGAAATCACTCGCAGCGAAGCTATCAACAGAGCCAAGGCCGGCAAAACAACTTACGTGGTGCTGATCAGTGTGATCGAGGACAGGATGGCTGCGAGTAGCAGCTCGAACAACGTGGAACTGGAAGTTGATTATGTTGTCTTCGCACCGCAAACGGCGAAGGTCGTGACCAGCGGCCGAACCTACGAAAACAGTGCGCGGAAAGGTCCTATATCGGTCGGACGTACGCCTGGCTCGACGCTGCCTAGTTACCGCGAGGGACTCTTACGACGTGCCGGTGAAGACGCCGCCGACCGCATCCTGAAGACGCTTCACCTGAGCGACCCTCCTCCTGTGAACCGTAAAGCAACTCTTCAAACAGCGTAGAGTTTTTCGATCACGTCTTTGTATTTCTGATCGATAACTCTGCGCTTCACTTTTAGCGTCGGCGTCAGTTCACCGCCTTCGATCGTGAACTCGTTTTCGAGCAAGGCCACTTTCTTGATCTTTTCGTAGCGCGCGAGATTTGGAGTGAGACGATCGATCTGTCGTAGCAGCAGGTCGATTATGCGTGGATGTTCGCAGAGTTCACGCCGATTCTTTACTTCGATCCCTTTCAACTTGCAGTACGACTCCAACTGCTCCCACTCCGGCACGATCAACGCCGCGGCAAACTTCCGTTCCGCGCCAATCAACACCACCTGGTTCACAAAGCGCGACCCCTTGATCGCCTGCTCGATCGGCTGCGGCGCGATGTATTTACCGCCCGACGTCTTGAACAACTCTTTCTTTCGATCCGTGATTCGCAAAAACCCGTCGGCATCAAGCGCGCCTACGTCGCCCGTCTTGAACCAACCATCATCCGTGAACACAGCGCGCGTCTCGTCCGGCTTGTTGTAATAACCGCGCATGATGTTTGGACCACGCACTTCGATCTCGCCGTCGCTGGCAATCCTTATGTCCACATGCGGGATCGGCCTGCCAACCGTACCGACACGAAGGTTGTCCATGAAACTCGTCGTGATCACTGGCGACGTTTCGGTCAAACCGTAACCTTGAATGATCGGAATGCCGGCGCCGATGTAGATGTAGCTGAGATCATCGGGGAGCGCGGCGCCGCCCGAAATCAGCAACCGAATGCGTCCGCCAAACGCCGCATGCCACTTCGCGAAAACCAACCGCATGGCAATCGCATGCTTCAGTTTCAGAAACAACGGCACCGGACGATGCGCCAGGGTGCAGTGTGCATACTCACGAGCGACTTGCACGGACCACTTCAGCAACATAGCCGCTAACTTTCCAGCTTCCGCAGCACGTTCCTGAATGCGCGCATAGATCTTCTCGAAAATGCGCGGCACCCCAACGAAGACGGTCGGACGCACCTCGCGCAAATTTGGACCAATGGTTTGCAGCGACTCGGCAAAGTAGACGGCTATCCCGCGATACAGATACATGTACATCGCCTGGCGCTCGAAGACATGCGACAACGGCA
This sequence comes from Pyrinomonadaceae bacterium, assembly GCA_035491355.1. Lineage (GTDB taxonomy): Bacteria > Acidobacteriota > Blastocatellia > Pyrinomonadales > Pyrinomonadaceae > PSRF01. Next base: position 1,815 of record DATJKO010000404.1, on the reverse strand, counting down.
GTACCGACAACGCAGTGTCGTGGTCGCCAAACGAAAGATGGTCGGACGAGTCGATCAGGTTTGTGACGAGGTTCGAGTGCGTGAGCATCACGCCTTTTGGTTCGCCAGTGGTTCCGGACGTGTAAATGATGGTCGCCAGATCGTCAGGCGTGATCTCCTGCGCCCACCGATCTAGTAACGCGGGGTTCTGTTGCTGATAGTTCCGTCCCAGCTCTTCCAGCTCTTTCAACGACAGTCCGTCAGACGCAGTCATACCCGTCGCATCGAAGTAGACGATCTGCTTGATCTGCGGGCACTCGGCAAGAATCTCTGTCAGTTCGTCAAACTTCGCGCGCCCCTCGAGAAACAACGCCGAAGCGCCGGAGTCTTTCAAGATGTAACGGACTTGCGGCGGCGTCAGGGTTGGATAGATAGGAACGTCGATCACGCCGCCAAAGATGCAACCCGCATCGGTCAGCGTCCATTCGACTCGACTCTCAGACAATATGGCGACGCGATCGCCGTGTTGAAGACCAATTGCATGAAGCCCGGCGGCGATGTCTCTCGCCTGCGCGAGCAGTTCATCAGACGACACCGAGACCCATCGTCCGTCCTTCTTGTAGTTCAACGAGTCAGAACGATTGTGCTCACGCACCACCCGGGTGAACACGTCGACAAGCGTGGCCGGTTCATCAGCGGCGCGCTGGCGCTGCACGACGGGTACTTGAATCGTATCAATGTTCTCGGTCACGTTCTTTACGTCGCCCGCACTCCGTTGAGAAAAATGTCGAGCACCTGATCGGCCATCGGCGCAAGCTTGTAACGCCGTTTAGAAAGGATCCAGTTCGTGGCCATTTCGTCGAGCGCGCCGAAGAGCACTTTCGCCACCACGCGCGCATTCAGATCGGCGCGAAACACGCCGGCACGTTGACCTTCTTCGAATGTCGATCTTATTAGCGCGAGATACTCCGCAAAGCCGGCGGCGGAAAACTCTTCCATAAACTTCGTCGAACCGCGGAGTTCAACCTGGAAAACAACCGCCAGATCGCGATCGGCGCCGAGACGTTCGAGATGCATGTGTGCGATCTGACGCAGCTTTTCGCGCGGATCTACGATTCGCTGGATGCGGGTACGCGCCGCGCCCAGTGCTTCCTCGACACTGCGGTCGAAGATCGAATGCAAAATCTCCTCTTTACTCTTGAAATACAGGTAGACCGTGCCGTCGGCGACACCCGCTTCGCGCGCGATATCGGCGACTTTCGAATTGAAATAGCCGGCGCGCGCGAACACGCCGGTGGCAGCCCGTAAGATGGCCTCTCTTTTGTCGCTAATCACCAATGAATGAACCCTCACTCAGTGTCTTCGGTAGGCTACCATAAATCACTTCAATTTACAGATATCGCAGACAAATTCGCTCAACTGTGGTATTCATTCATCGTCACAGAAACCCATCGCAGACAACATTAGGAGACCCGTATGACGACCCCCGTTCTACGCAGAATTCCCCGAATTCAATTCCTTATCGCAACCGTGGTTTTGACTTTGTTTGTCGCGCTCACGGCCAACGCCCAGAGTCAAATCACAACTGGGACCATACAAGGAACTGTGCTAGACGCGAACGGCGCTGTAGTGCCAGGCGCGAACGTCGATATCAAGAACCTGGAAACAAACAGTTCGCGAACTCTGACTACCGATGAAGAGGGACGCTTCAACGCGCCACAACTTCAGCCGGGCAGGTATTCAGTCACGATTGCCAAGCAAGGCTTCGCGACTACCCAGGATCCGAACGTCGTACTGACCGTCGGTCAAACGCTTCCGCTTAATTTCGCGCTGAAG
>DATJKO010000403.1:0-1997 GCA_035491355.1 Pyrinomonadaceae bacterium | reverse complement strand
GTCACGCGCAACGGTGGTAAGACGTGGGCGAACGTCACGCCGAAAGATCTGCCACCGGGCGGCCGCGTGCAGTTCATTGAAGCTTCGCCGCACCGGAAGGGTTCAGCTTATTTCGCGGTGTATCGCTGGCTGCTCGGCGACTACGAGCCTTACATCTATCGCACGGACGATTATGGCCAAACGTGGACCAAACTGACGACCGGAAAGAACGGCATACCAGCCGACTCACCGACGCGAGTCGTTCGCGAAGATCCCGATCGTGAGGGACTGCTGTACGCCGGCACCGAGTTTGGAATGTTCATTTCGTTCGACAACGGCTCACACTGGCAGCCGTTTCAGTTGAATCTGCCGAACGTACCGATCAGCGACATCAAAGTACATCGAAAGGATCTGATCGTTGCGACGCAGGGCCGGGCATTCTGGATTCTCGACAACATCACGTCGCTGCATCAACTAACGCCGGCAGCGACAGCGTCTGAGCTCCACGTTTTCAAGCCGCGCGACGGATACCGCACGCGTGGACCAAACAGTCTGGGACCGACGATCGATTACTACCTTCGTTCAGCGGCGACGCACGGGGTCGTAATCGAGATCCTCGACACGAAAGGAACTGTGCTCAATTCCTACAACAGCGAAACACCGGTCCTGCGCAATCGTGGTGGAGGTGGACCAGGGATGCCAGGTGTTGGCGGCGCTGGGCCGGAATCGCAACCTGATCCCGATGCCGCGCCATCGCGTCGTTTCACGCCGCCGCCGCGCGTCACGAAGGTTGCCGGATTCAATCGTTTCGTCTGGGACGTTCGTAACCAGGCAGGTGTCACATTGCCGCCGGGACGATACCAGGCGCGGGTCAAGACCGGTGTTTCTGTCTTCACTGAGCCGCTCAACGTCTTAATCGATCCTCGTATTGCGGCGGACGGTGTGACGCAGGCGGATCTGCAGGAGCAGTTTGAGCACAACATGCGGATGCGCGAGTTGGTTAATGGTGTGAATACGCTGGTGACGCGGGTGCGCGAGGGGCAGAACAAGTTCCGAAGCGCTACTGGCGGCGACGCGGAGACGTTCACGCGCCTGACCGCGATCGCGGGGAAGCTGCTGACTGAACCTGTCCGTTACGGCAAGCCGGGACTTCAGGCGCACATCACTTATCTCGCCAGTATGACCGCGAATGTCGATCAGAAGATCGGACGCGATGCGATTGAGCGGTATGAAGTGTTGAAGAAGGAGTTGAACACCATCCGCGCCGAGGTTGATCAACTGCTTGGTCCAGCGCCCGTAACACCGACGAACAGTGCCATAGCGCAATAATATGAGTGGCCCACGCATCGTTTCGTTTCTTCCATCGGCGACGGAGATCGCCTGCGCGCTCGGGCTATCTGAGTCGCTGATCGGTATCACGCATGAATGCGATTACCCGCCGGAAGTTAAGTCGAAGCCGGTGGTCGTGCGCAACGTGTTGCCGATCGAGCGAATGAGCCAGGGCGAGATCGATCGCGCAGTCGCTGAAAGAATGCGCGAAGGGCTGAGTCTTTATCAGATTGATGAAGCGCTGCTGCGCGAGCTGGCGCCGGATCTGATCCTCACGCAGGACCTTTGTCAGGTCTGCGCGCCGTCGGGGAATGAAGTGTCGCAAGTGCTGCGGTCGTTGCCGAAGACGCCGCAAGTTCTCTGGATGACTCCGCGTTCGTTGCACGAGATATTCGATAACGTTCGCGATCTGGGCATCGCTACCGGCCGGACGACCGAAGCGGAGAATCTCATTGACGACTGCAATGTCCGACTGGAAAGATTGTCCAATCGCATGTCAGCCGCGACGACGCGCCCGCGCGTGTTCTGCATGGAGTGGCTCGATCCGGTTTATGCGAGCGGCCACTGGGTACCGGAGCTCGTGAAGATTGCGGGCGGTGTTGACGAATTGGGGAACGAACGTGGCGAGTCGGTGCGCGTCTCGTGGGACGTCATCGCGGCGTGGGCACCGGAAGTGCTCGCGATCATGC
>DATJKO010000402.1:0-2069 GCA_035491355.1 Pyrinomonadaceae bacterium | reverse complement strand
CCCTACCTCGCCGATGGTTTTGTGAACCACGCCGAAGAGCCGGTACTGCTCATCGCGCATCGCGATAAGTATCTCGTCGAAGAGGCGCGTCGCAATATCGTGATTGAGATCGAAGAGCATCCCGCGGTGTTTACGCTCGATGAGTCGCTGGCGAAAACGGCGATCGTCTGGGGCGAAGATAATGTTTTCAAGAAGTTTCTCGTCGACAAAGGGAACGTCGACGACGCATGGCCACTCGCGGATTTCATCGTCGAAGGCGAATACGAAACGGGGGCGCAGGAGCAACTCTACATCGAGAACAACGGCGCGATTGCGATTGCGAACCGTGGCGAAGGCGTGACGGTGTGGGGCTCGATGCAGTGTCCGTACTACGTTCACAAAGCGCTCGTGAAACTGTTTGACCTGCCGGAAGAGAAGATCCGCATCATTCAAAGCGAAACCGGTGGTGGCTTTGGTGGCAAGGAAGAGTATCCTTCGCTGATCGCGGGACACGCTGCTCTGCTCGCATGGAAATCGGGTAAGCCGGTGAAGATCATCTACGACCGCGCCGAAGACATGGTCGCGACAACCAAACGACACCCCTCACGCACTCGTCTCAAAACCGCAGTATCGAAAGACGGCAAACTCCAGGCAATGGAGATCGACTTCACGATCGACGGCGGCGCTTACTGCACGTTGTCGCCGGTCGTGCTTTCACGCGGCACTATCCACGCTGGTGGTCCATACTCGTGCCCAAACGTAAGAATCCACAGCCGCGCGGTCGCCACGAACGTACCGCCACATGGCGCGTTTCGAGGTTTTGGCGCGCCTCAAAGTATCTTCGCGCTGGAGCGGCACATGGATCAGGTCGCTCGCGCAGTCGGACTGACGCCTGAAGAGTTTCGCCGCCGTAACTTTATTCGCGAAGGAGAAACAACCGCGACGAGTCAGGTTATCCATGAACGCGTAGACATGAACGCGCTTCTCGATCGCGCGCTTCAGTTGAGTGATTACCACGCGAAGCGCGAAAGGTTTGCGCGCCAGAATTCAAGTAACGGCGAGGGTGCATTTGGTAAGAAACGAGGCATCGGCTTCGCGACCTTCATGCACGGCGCCGGTTTCACGGGATCCGGCGAGGTCTACCTGCAATCAGTAGTGTCCGCGGAAGCAACGATCGACGGGCAGGTGCAGATACTTGCGGCCAGCACCGAGATCGGCCAGGGAACAAACACGATCTTTTCGCAGATCGCGTCGGAAGCGCTCGGCGTTGATTTCGAGTTGATCGAAATCGTCCAACCCGACACTGGACGCGTGCCGAATAGTGGACCGACCGTCGCGTCGCGCACGTCGATGGTGGTTGGGAAGTTGGTGGAATCAGCGGCCACGGCTTTGAAGCAAACCCTGATTGGCAGCGGCTTGTTGAGCGAGGGGTATGCGACGTCAGACTTTCGCGCGGCTTGTAGTGAGTATGTCACGCGGTTTGGGCCACTGAAGACTTCTGCAACCTATCAGCCGCCACCAAACATTTATTGGGACGACGAAAAATATCAGGGCGATGCGTACGGTGCTTATGCCTGGGCCGTGTACGTTGCCGAGATTTCCTACGACGAATTGACATACGAAGCGCGCGTCGAAGATTTCGTCGCGCTGCAGGAAGTTGGACGTGTCATCAACCCGGTGCTCGCGTCGGGACAGATCGAGGGCGGTGTCGCGCAGGCGATTGGGTTTACGTTGTTCGAGAACGTCGTCTGGAAAGACGGCCGCATGGCCAACAACCAGATGACCAACTACATCATTCCGACGCCGGTGGACATTCCGCCGATTCGCGTTTACTTCGAAGAGAATCCATACGCGTATGGGCCAGGTGGAGCGAAGGGAATCGGTGAGCTGCCGATGGACGGCGCCGCCCCCGCGATTCTCAACGCCATACAAAACGCGACCGGCATCAGCTTTACTCACATTCCGTTGATGCCTGAGATGTTGATGGAACGATATGACGAAGAGCGAAGTCTCGTTCAAAGTTAACGGCACGCCGCGGCGGCTCGAGGTGTTTCCGATGGCGCGGCTGTTGGACGTCCTGCGTGAGCAGT
>DATJKO010000401.1:0-4142 GCA_035491355.1 Pyrinomonadaceae bacterium | reverse complement strand
GATCGGCGGCGTGGGAACGGCGAAGGAGTGGCGCGACGTCATCGCCAGGGGAACCGCGGATAGCAGTCGTAGCTTCTCGTTAACGTTGAATGAAGATGGTTATGGACCGAGTGATCATTCGTCGTTCTATGGTAAGCAGGTGCCGGTGCTCTTCTTCTGGACTGGTACGCACACCGATTATCACAAACCGTCTGATACGTTCGACAAAATCAACTACGCGGACGAGGCGAGGATTGTTGACCTCGTTGCATACATCGTCCGCGAGGTTGACAGCACCGACAAGCGACTGACGTACACGACCGCGAAGACTGAGGCGACGCCGCGGACTGGTGGCTTCCGTGTCTACCTCGGAACCATTCCCAACTACGCTGAAGGTGGCGACGGTCTATTGATCGACGGCGTCCGCGACGATTCACCCGCCGCAAAGGCTGGACTGAAAGCCGGTGACAAGATCGTCAAGATCGGCACGCGCGAGATCAAGAACGTTTACGATTACACGTATGCGCTTGGCGAGATGAAAGCCGGTGAAGAATACGTGGTCGAAGTTATCCGCGGCTCGGACAGACTTAGCCTCAAGATCAAGCCTATCCAGCGTTAACACGGATTAATCGAATCGGGAAAGCGGGGGCAGCTTGGGGGATGCTGCCCCGAAAGGAAGAACTTACCAACGCGGTTCACGTTCGTATCGGTCGCTGTCGCGATCACGACCGCCGCCACCGCCGCCGTAACCCCCACGACCTCCGCCGCGATTACCGCCATAACCACCACGGCCGCCGCCGCCACGGTCGGTCCTCGGCTTAGCTTCGTTAACCGTAAGATTACGACCACCGAAGTCCTTGCCGTTAAATGCCTCGATTGCGGCTGCCGCTTCCTCCGGGGTTGCCATCTCCACAAAAGCAAAGCCGCGTGATCGCCCGGTCTCGCGGTCTTCAATCACCGAAGCTGATTCCACTGTTCCTACTGACGCGAAAGCATCGCGCAGTTCCTCGCTCGTGGTACGAAACGAGAGGTTTCCTACGTAGAGTTTTGTAGCCATTCTACTATCCTTAGTTTGAAGGGAAGCTCGGGCTTGCTGGAAATCGCTGATACAGTTCGGGGGAGACGGCCGATACTTTCGGCGAGCTGCGACGCACCCGGTGCTCTAAATCTCGAGAGCGGCTTCTTAACTAGTTAATAACTGCCTCACTCTCTATTCAGCCGAACCTCGTCGCTATACGATCACGGGCAGGCGCTATCACCAATGATGCGCGAGAGCAGGTACTGGTAGGCAAAAGTATGCAGGACGCCTTGGAAACGCGTCAAGGATATTTTCGAAAAAACATAGTTGCATCTCCCGACAAAACTTGGAGATCCGCGTTTTGCTCTCCGGGTCGATGTCTCAATTTGAAGGTGTTTCTCTGCGGTTCTCTGCGCATTCTCTGCGCACTCTGCGTTAAAGGCTGTTTCAACCACCCTTTCTGGAAGTCGGATTTAGTAATTCCAGACTTTGGTGTACTATTCGGTGCTTCTTTACAGCTCCGCAAAAAATACCCTGAAAGGCTTTGGAATAATGTCCAATCGCATTCCTATAACTGTCGCGAACGGCGACGGTATCGGCCCGGAAATCATGGGCGCCACCCTGCGCATCCTCGAAGCCTCCGAAGCGCCCCTCGAAATCGAGCAGATCGATATCGGCGAAAAGGTTTATCTCTCCGGCAACACTTCGGGGATCGAACCCGGCTCCTGGGATTCGCTACGCCGCACCAAAGTCTTTCTCAAAGCACCAATTACAACGCCGCAAGGCAAGGGCTACAAGAGTTTGAACGTCACTGTTCGTAAGGTGCTGGGTCTTTACGCTAACGTCCGCCCCTGCGTCGCGTACGATCCGTTCATCGACACGAAGCACCCGGGAATGGACGTTGTCATCGTCCGCGAAAACGAAGAAGACCTCTACGCCGGTATCGAACATCGTCAGACAAACCAGGTCTACCAGTGTTTGAAACTGATCTCCCGTCCCGGCTCCGAAAAGATCGTCCGCTACGCGTTCGATTACGCCCGTCGCAACAACCGCAAGAAGGTCACCTGCTTCACGAAAGACAACATCATGAAGATGACCGACGGGTTGTTTCACAAAGTATTTGACGAGATCGCCGCCGAGTACACGGACATCGAAAACGAGCACTGGATCGTCGACATTGGCGCCGCGAAACTCGCCGACACGCCCGAAGCGTTCGACGTTATCGTTATGCCAAATCTTTACGGCGACGTGTTATCCGACGTGGCGGCTCAGATTGCCGGTTCAGTCGGACTCGCCGGTTCGGCAAACATCGGCGAGCACGTGGCGATGTTCGAAGCGATTCACGGATCCGCGCCGCGACGCGCCGGACAAAACCTCGCGAACCCGTCCGGACTGTTGCTGGGCGCAGTGATGATGCTGGTCCACATCGGCTTGAACGAACACGCCGAGAAGGTTCACAACGCGTGGCTCCGCGCTATCGAAGACGGCATCCACACTTACGACATCTACGACGACAAAGTCAGTAAACAGAAAGTCGGAACGAGTGAGTTCGCGAGTGCAGTCATCGAGCGACTCGGCCAACTGCCGCAGATTCTGAAGCCGCGGAAATACAAAGCCGCCGATAGCGAAACGCTGACGACGAAAACCGCCGCTGTAACCGCAGCTCCGAAAAAAGAGATGGTCGGCGTCGACGTCTTTCTTGATTGGACAAAAGGTTCGCCTAACGATCTTGGCGGCACGTTGAGCGTGCTTGGTGGCGACGGTTTGAAACTGACGATGATCAGCAATCGCGGCGTGAAGGTTTGGCCAGAAGGACACGCGGAAACGTTCTGTTCCGATCACTGGCGCTGTCGTTTCCGCGGCGAGAGTGGCGACAACGCGGTTTCACACGCGCAAGTGATTTCGCTGTTGAATCGGATCGCGGGTGCTGGTTACGACTTCATCAAAACTGAAGGACTTTACACGTTCGATGGCGAGCGCGGCTTTTCGCTCGACCAGGGAGAGTAGACGGACGCCGGGACGCGGAGATGCGGGGACGCGAAGTTAACTGAGACAGGAGACAACCAGGAAAATGGCGAAAAAAGCTAAGGTTAAATCCACCGGCAAAGACAAATCCATCAGCGAAGGGAAAGAAATCACCGAGTCACCGCGTCACCGCGTCACCGCGTCAGAAGCTCCCCCACTCCCCGCCTCTCCCCTAGTGGCCGTGATCATGGGCAGCACGTCAGATTGGGACACGATGAAGCACGCCGATGAAACGTTAGCAAAGTTTGGCGTCGCGCATGAGTGTCGCGTTATTTCCGCGCACCGATCGCCGTCGCTGGCGTCGGAGTTTGGTTCGACGGCCGAGTCGCGCGGCCTCGAAGTCATCATTGCCGCCGCGGGTAGCGCGGCGCACCTCGCCGGCGTGCTGGCGGCGCATACGACTCTTCCCGTGCTGGGTGTGCCAATGCGTAGCGAAGCTCTCAACGGTCTCGACTCGCTACTTTCGACCGTGCAAATGCCGGGTGGAATCCCGGTAGCGACCCTGGCGATCGGCAAACCGGGCGCGGTTAACGCGGCGTTATTCGCCGTCGCGATACTCGCGAACAGCCGTCCGGAATTACGCAAAAAACTACACGAATTTCGTGAAGCTCAAGAGGCCAAAATCCGCGAAACGAAACTCTAAGCTCTTGTATTTAAATGTGGCTTAGCGCACAATGACCTCACTGTCACACGGACTACCCAGAGCACGTTCCGAATCCCTGGAACCTCTCTGATTGCCAAGTTTTCTATCCTTCTCTCGCAACCAAGGAACAACAAGCGAGCATGATCGGCCAGACAGTTTCTCATTATCGAATTATTGAAAAACTGGGCGAGGGCGGGATGGGCGTGGTCTATCTGGCCGAAGACCAGCACCTGGCGCGCCGCGTCGCAATCAAGTTTCTAACTTCGACCGACCATCACTATCGCGCGCGCTTCATCCGCGAGGCCCGTGCCGTTTCGGGTCTTAATCATCCGAACATCGCGATCGTTCACGACTACGGCGAGACCCCTGCCGGACAGCCGTTTCTCGTGATGGAGTACATCAAAGGCAAGTCGTTGAGCGATCTGCTCGACGAAGGTCTGACACTGCGACGCTCGGTCGAAATCGTTTCTTCAATAA
>DATJKO010000400.1:0-1627 GCA_035491355.1 Pyrinomonadaceae bacterium | reverse complement strand
CTAGCAAATCTTGGAGCCGCAAGTCCATCGCGACTGTTGTGGCGGTTGCCGTTTTGAGTGTCTACTCAATGGTGGCATTGGCCGGAGCAGGCGCCAAGGCATCAGGCGAATTGTCGGTCTCCGGGCAAGTAACGGTGAACGGCCAAAAGATGGTTTCTGGTGGCACGGTATTCACCGACTCGACGATCAGCACTGCTCCTCAAAGCAGCGCGTCAGTGAGCATCGCGAAGGTGGGCCGAGTTGTACTCTCTGCCAACAGCAATCTCCGCCTCAGTTTCTCAGATAGCAGCATCAGCGCCATGCTGGAAACCGGAAGTGCCCAGGTTTCAACGTTAGCTGGAACCACAGTTAACCTGACAACCAAGGACGGCACGGTGATGGTCGACGGCAAGGAAGCCACCAGCTTTACGGTGAGCGCAACCCGCGGCCGCACTTCGATGACGACTTTGTCAGGCGTTGCGGAATTCAAAACCGGCACGACCACTAAGCAGGTCGCCGCTGGTGAGAGTGCCGTGGCAGGTACGCCGAATCCGCAGACCGATGATGACGACGATGACATGAGCGGTGGCGCGCTGGCCGTGTTGTTACTGGCCGTCGGCGGTGCCGTCGCCGGCGTCTTGTATGCCGTGTTTCATAACAACGATCTTAACTTCGGCGGCAGCGTTACCGTAGTCAGCCCGACCAAGTAAGTCGTCCGCGTTGCACAAAAACACTGTGGCACTGGACACCAGCGCTGCGGTCACCTAATTCGACCTTGCGGGTCACGCGCTGATTACGCGCGTGGCCCGCAAGGTTTTGACTGTCTGAATACCCATTAATAAACGGATTAAGAGATGCACATTGCGGTGATCGGTACGGGTTATGTCGGACTCGTAACCGGAGCATGTTTTGCCGAGTTTGGCGTCGACGTCATCTGCGTTGACGTCGATGAAGAGAAGATCTCCCAACTCCTCAAAGGCGTAATGCCGATCTACGAACCGGGCCTGGAACATATCGTCGCCAAGAACACACAGGCCGGCCGCCTCAAGTTCACCACCGACGTTAGCGAGGCGATCCAACAGTCTCTCGTCATCTTTCTCGCCGTCGGCACACCACCCAAGCCGGACGGTTCGCCGGATATGAGTTTCGTCGAAGCAGCCGCGGGCTCAATTGCGGACCACATGAACGGGTACAAAGTCGTCGTTACGAAGTCCACAGTTCCTATCGGTACCGGCGAACGCATTCGAGCACTGATCAACGCGCGGAAGAAAACAAAAGCCAACTTCGGGGTGGTTTCGAATCCGGAGTTTCTGCGCGAAGGCGCTGCGATAAACGATTTCATGCGCCCCGACCGTGTCGTCCTTGGCAGTCGTGACGAAGAAGCGATCGCGATCATGAAAGATCTCTATCGCCCGCTTTACCTTATCGAAGCGCCATTCGTTATCACGTCGCTCGAAGCCGCCGAGCTGACGAAGTACGCCGCGAACGCATTTCTCGCAACGAAGGTTTCTTTCATCAACGAGATCGCCAATCTTTGCGACCGCATCGGCTGCGACGTTCACGACGTGGCCCGTGCCATCGGCATGGACAAACGAATCGGTAGCAAGTTTCTCCATCCTGGTCCGGGTTTTGGAGGATCGTGTTTCCC
>DATJKO010000399.1:0-4186 GCA_035491355.1 Pyrinomonadaceae bacterium | reverse complement strand
TGTATTCGTTGACAGAATTACAGTTTGCAATGTATACAGCAACTCGGTTGTCACCTTCCTGCTGAAGGCTGCCCTCTGCTGTCCAGTTGAAGTCCCGAGAAAAACTTGATGCCCCATAAGTACGACATTTTCATCAGTTACGGACACCTTGACGACGAAGATCCAGCCGGCGATGTGAAGGGTTGGGTCGACCTGCTGGTCGAACGTCTCCCCCGCCTTGTCAGCAACAATCTCGGCTATCTCCCGAACGTCTGGCGCGACGAGCGGACCCTGCACGGAAACGACCTGCTGACCGCGGCCATAAGCGACGGCGTCGGTACTTCGTTACTGCTGATCCCAATCGTTTCTCCACGCTACGTGCAGTCAGACTGGTGTCGCCGCGAACTGGAAGTCTTCTGTGAATCAGAAGCGCCGCCGGGAGCACCCACATTCCGCTCACGCATCTTCAAAGTGATCAAGACGCCGTTGCTTTTCCATCTCGCGAAGAAGGAACCCCAACCACTCCGCGAATTGATTGGCTACTCGTTCTACGAGATGGAAGGCGACATGCCGGTCGAGTTCGGACCCGAAGTTACACCGACGAAAGATCCCCGCTACTGGACCGCGCTCCGGCGTCTCGCGTGGGACGTTTCAAACATGCTCGTTACGCTGAAGCACGCCAAGGATGGGACCACCGGTCCGCTTGTGATGCCGACCGCGCAACCAACCCGGACAATCTCAGTCACTCCATCAGCTCCGACAACGAACGGCGAGAAGAAGCTTGTCTATCTCGCGGAAACCACCTCCGATCTCAGCAGCGAACGCGAACAGGTGCGCGACGAGTTGCGTCAACGCGGTTACGGCGTGCTGCCTGAAGAAAAACTTCCCGCTGCCGAGCTACAACAAATACAGACAGTCGTTAAGCAGGCAATCGATCGTTGCGCGCTCTCGGTCCATTTGATCGGAAAGCGTTACGGTTCGACGCCCGAAGACAATCCACGTTCGCTCGTTTGCATTCAAGACGATCTCGCCGCTCAACGTGCGACGAACGATACAGACTTCGCGCGTCTGCTCTGGATGCCGCAGGGACTGATGACGCCACCGCTCGAAATCACCGACGAGCGTCAGAAGGAGTTTGTCACTGCGCTTCAGAACCGCATCGGCGAGCGCTCGGAGTTGCTGCAAACAAGTATCGAAGACCTCAAAACACGCATCGTGGAAAAACTCAGTCCGCCGGCAAAACCCGTACCCGCACCAGTCCGCTCAAAACTCAAACAGGTTTATCTAATCTGCGAGAACCGCGACCGCAGCTTCATCCGGCCTATTAAGGAGTACCTCTTCAAACAGAACATCGAGGTCATCACGTGGCTCGACGACGACACCGGTCGCACATTGATGGACTATCACCACAAGAACCTGCGCGACTGCGATGCGGCGCTGGTCTACTTCGGCAATGGCGACGAACCGTGGGTGCGCAAGAATCTTGAAGACCTCGAAAAGGCGTTCGGCTACGGACGCGATCACGACTGGGCCGCCAGCGCCGTCTACGTTGGCGCGCCGCCAAACGATCAGAAGGAAGACTTCCTCACTCACTTAGTTCCCTACGTCATTCGCAATTTTCAGTCGTTCGACCCTAACGACCTGCGCGCTTTCGTTGAAGCCGTGCAAACGTCGGAAGGAGATCAAAAATGAACGAATCCAAACGTATCAAGAATCCCTTCCCCGGTTTACGACCCTTTGAAACAGACGAATACCGCCTTTTCTTCGGCCGCGAAGGCCAGTCGGACGCGCTGCTCGCCCGGCTCGAACGCACGCGGTTCCTGGCGGTGGTCGGTACTTCGGGCAGCGGCAAGTCGTCGTTGATTCGCGCCGGTCTGATGCCCGCGTTGCGTGGCGGCATGATGGCCGGAGCAGGAGCTGGTTGGCGCATCTCGGTGATGCGACCCGGTGGTGATCCAATTGGCAATCTCGCAGCGGAACTGGTGAAGGACGACGTTCTACCCGCTGCCGGCGCGGGTTTGCGCGCAGATGAAGCAGAAGCCGTAATCGATGCGACTTTGCGCGGCGGTTCACTCGGCATCGTTGACGTCGCTCGACAGGGTCGTCTCGGCGAACATGAAAAGCTTCTGATCGTCGTGGACCAGTTTGAAGAGTTGTTTCGCTTTCGCGCCGCACAGCAAAACACGAACGCCGATGAAGCCGCCGCCTTCGTCAAACTTTTACTCGAAGCAGCGCACCAACGTGATCTCTCGATCTATGTCGTGCTCACGATGCGTTCCGACTTTCTCGGCGACTGCGCTCAGTTTCAGGGACTGCCCGAAGCAATCAACGACGGACAGTATCTGATTCCGCGCATGACGCGCGACGAGCGACGCTTTGCCGTCACCGGACCAGTCGGCGTCACGCGCGGGAAGATCACTGAACCGCTCGTTAATCGTCTCTTGAACGACGTCGGCGACAATCCCGATCAGCTTCCGATCATGCAACATGCGCTGATGCGGACGTGGGAACACTGGCAAGCTCATCGTCGCAACAGCGAACCGATCGGATTGGAGCACTACGAAGCGATCGGCACGATGTCGGACGCGCTTTCGCTCCACGCGGACGAAGCGTTCAATGAACTGCCGGACGAGCGTAGTCGATCGATCGCGCAGACAATGTTCAAGGCCCTTACCGAACGCGGCGCCGACAATCGCGAGATTCGTCGACCGACGCGCATGGACGCGCTTTGTCAGATCACTGGCGTTGGCATTCAGGAAATGACCGCCATCATCGATGTTTTTCGTCGTAGTGGCCGTTCGTTTCTGATGCCGCCTGTTGGCGTCGCGCTTCACGCCGACACGGTAATCGACATCTCGCACGAGAGTTTGATCCGCAACTGGCAACGGCTCAAGGAGTGGGTGAACGAAGAGGCTCAGTCAGCGCGAATCTACCGTCGCGTGGCGGATACTGCCTTGTTGCATCGCGAAGGTCGCGAAGGACTCCTGCAGGATCCGGGATTACAGCTCGCTATCGACTGGAGAAACCAAAACCGGCCGAATCCGGCATGGGCCGAACGTTATAACCCGGAATTTGGCGAAGCGATCGCCTACCTGGATCAGAGTATTCGTGCGCGCGATGCCGCGATTGCGGAACGCGAGCGCCAGCGCAATGCGGAACTCGATCGCGAGCGACACGAGCGCGAGCAGGCCGAACAGTTCGCTGAGCGACAACGCCAGGTGGCCCAACGCCTGCGCCGTTTTACTTTCGCGCTCGTTTTGATCTCGGTCTTCGCGTTACTCGCCGCCGGCGTCTCCGTCTACGCGTTCGCGAAGGCAAAACAAAACGAAGCACTCGCCCGTTCACTGGCGGAGGAAGCGCGCTCGAGCTTCACTGCTGAACAAGCGGCTCGAAAAGAGTCAGAAATACATCGCCGAGCGGCCGAAACGGCCCAACTCAAGGCGGAAGAAGAAAGCAGGCACGCCCAGGACGAGGAAAAGAAAGCAAAGGTTGAAAGCATCCGCGCCGACAAAGCGGCAAAGCTTGCCGCGTCACGCGAAGCTGAGGCGCGGCGTGCGACTCTTGAACAAAAAGCGGCCGCCGAACGCGAAAAGAAAGCCGCGGAAGCAGCGACTGCCGCGCGCAACCTGGCTGAAAAGAGCGCGCAACGTCTGACGCTCGATAAGTTGAGCCGCGATGGTCTCGACTCGTTCCAACGCGGTAACTACAGCGGCGCGCTTTACGAGTTTGAAATGACCAACGAGATGATCAAGCAGCAACTGAAGTCGGATCCGACTTTAGAGAAGCTGCAGGCCTGGGTGCTGGCGAACGTTGGTGCTGCCAATCGCCGGCTCGGCAAGTACAAGCAGGCGCTCGCATCTTATGAGGAGTCGCTGAAGATCCACGAAAGAATTTCGGGAGCGAAGAGTGCGGAGATGTTCGATGCCTTGCACGGCCTGGGACATACGTATCTCGAAGGCGGCGATCCGGTGAAGGCCGAAGAGTATTACACGCGCGCGGTCAATTATCTCGTCGCCAATCCAACGCTCATCGATCAGATCTACGAAACAGCCAACCTCGAAATGATTGCGCGGTTGTATCGTGACGTCGGTCGCTACCCCGAAGCGGAACCATTTTACAAACGGGTGCTGGCGGCCAAGATGTCGCAAGGCGACGAGCTCGACACCCTCAAAGAGATGGCCCAGTTCTACGCCGTGCAGAACAACTA
>DATJKO010000398.1:0-7460 GCA_035491355.1 Pyrinomonadaceae bacterium | reverse complement strand
TGACTTCCTTCGATTCCTTGACGCGTCGCCCGCGCTTGAAACCGAGCGCGAAAGTTATCCAGAAAAAGTCTTCGAAGATGAGCCGCAGATGCGCGGGGCTGCGCGACTGTTCGTAGTCTGACAGCGAAATATCGGCCGGTGGGAAGTGAATCTCACGCAGCGCCTGCGCGCGATCAATCAAATGCGCGCGCTGTCGCAGATCCTGCGGGAGTGTTTCTTCGATCGTGCTGTCGTCGAGTTGGGCCAGCGTGGCGTGCATGATCTCGCGGACGCGTTTCGAATTGAACTCGCCGAGCTTGCGATACACCGGGACGCGTCGCGCGACGTGAATCGCAGCCAACGCTGGATCGGGAACGTTCTCTTCAACCTGTTCCGGATCGGGTTCGATCGGTTCGATGTTCGGCAGACTGGCGTGTTGTTCCGGCAGTGCGATTATTTCCAATTCATCGGCTGGACGTTGCAAGCGCAGCTTGTACGCGCCGCGCCGCGGTTCCAACTCCCAACGACCAAACGTAATAAAGCGTGTCCCGGGAACCAACCGCGCTTTGTAGTACTGGACTATGTCGTACGCGCGGCGGCCGGAAACAAACCACCAAACCAGCACATCGCGGCCCGTGTGTCCCGCATCGCTCGCGGCCACTTCGAAGATAAACAACCGCGCCTTGCCGAAGTTTGCTTTGCCGCGTACTGGATAACCGTGCGCGTGCATCACTGTCAGATCGAGCGCCGCTTCCAGGCCGTCCTGCAGATCGCGAATCGCCGCGGTGCGTGAACGATCCTCGTAACGCATGGGAAGATACATGAGTAGATCTTCGACCGTCACCTGGGATCGGTTGCGTTTGTGGACCTGGCCGGCCAGCGCGGACGCGAGTTTGCGTGAAGGATTCTCGCCGAGTCGTGCGATGCGAAAGTTGTGAAGATCCTCGACTGGAGTGTCGAGGGAGATGGCGCTGGGCATCGCTGGGATCATAGCATAGCGCCCATAAACAGCGGATTTGAGCGGGGAGCTAACGGACGGGGGGAGGTGCAATGGCAGACGAAAATGTGTCGGACGTCACGCGCGACGCGCTGAAGGATTTGCGCAAAGGAATGTTGCGGCTGCACAAGATGCTGCTCGATCTCGAGCGGCGCGGGTACGAGCGAGCACGAGGGCAAATCGGCAATAGTTACGAGTTCTTGCAGCTGGTGCTGAAGGACCCGTGGTTTGACTGGCTACACCGGCTGTCGGAACTGATCGTCCAGATCGACGAGACGTTGGACAATCGCGATCCCGAGCATCCTACGACTGAAGAAGACGCGAAGGCGTTGCTGGGGCGTACGAAGGGGTTACTAGCCCCGGCAGAATCAGGAAGTGAGTTTCAGAAGAACTACTTTCTCGCTCTGCAGCAGTCACCGGACGTGGTTCTGCTGCATGCTGAGTTGATGAGACTGTTGGGGAAATGATTTAACTCTGCGTAACCTCTGTGCCTCTGCGTTAAATGACTTGCACGGCTGAACCTAACGCAGAGACACAGAGTTACCGCAGAGTTCGCAGAGAAAGGCAGAATCGGTTAACTCGAGGATTTTCGTGCAGAGTTCGATTAACCGAAGATATCCCGGACTTTATCCACCAGTTTCTTATCGGCGAGGTCCGTGGTCTCTACGTCGGCTAGCTGTTCGAGAAGTTTGCGTTGTTCGCGCGTGAGGCTGGTTGGCGTCAAGACTGTGACAGAGACGAAGAGATCGCCGCGGCCGCGTCCACCAAGTGCCGGCATTCCCTTCCCGCGCAGACGAAACACCGTACCGGTTTGAGTGCCCATCGGGACCTTAAGTTTCTCTTCACCGTCGAGGGTCTTCACCATCAGATCGGCGCCGAGCGCGGCTTGAGTGAAAGTGATTGGCACCGCTTCGTAAAGATTGTTGCCCTGCCGTTCAAACTGATCGTGTTCCGCAACGTGAATCACGACATAGAGATCGCCGGCGGCGCCGCCGTTGGTTCCGGCTTCACCTTCACCCGGCACGCGCAGTCGTGAACCAGTTTCGACACCCGCCGGTATCTTGACCTCCATCTGTTTCTCACGCTCGACACGACCCGCGCCATTACACTTTTCACACGGAGTCTTCACTACTCGACCCGCGCCGCGGCAGACGTGACACGTACGAGCGACGGAGAAGAAGCCTTGTGTATATCGAACCTGGCCAGTGCCGTTACAGGTATTGCAATTCTCCGGTTGCGTACCTGGGGCGGCGCCGGTGCTCTTACAAGTCTCGCAACCCTCGAGACGCGGAATACGCAACTGCGCGGTCATCCCGTTTGCAGCGTCTTCGAGAGTGATTTCCAGGTCGTAACGAAGATCGGCCCCACGTTGCGCCGAGGAGCGTCGCGAACCACCGCGCCCGCCACCAAACACATCGCCAAAACCAAACAGATCGCCAAGTATGTCTTCGATGCCGCCGAAACCCGGCGCGCCCCAGGAACCCGCACCAGCAGCACTGCTCGAAACGCCCGCATGTCCGAACCGATCGTAGCGCTGCCGCTGCTCGGTATTCGACAACACGCTATAAGCCTCGGCTGCTTCCTTGAACTTCTCTTCCGCTGACGCGTCGTTTGGGTTTTTGTCGGGATGGTACTTGACCGCAAGACGCCGGTAGGCCGTCTTCAACTCCTGATCGCTGGCCGTACGGCTCACGCCAAGCACTTCATAATAATCACGCTTACTCATTCAATCCTCTTCGTTTTCCATTTTCCGTTTCTCATTTTTCATTTGTCATTTCAGAAGTCCGGGTTGGGAATGAGAAATGAGAAATGAGAAATGACAAATGGAAAATGCTCAGACTTCGCTGGTAGTCGTGTCGGGTGTGGGGTTCAGCATTGCGGATGTGAGTTGCCCGGCGACGCGCTCCAGTTTCTTCATTATTGAGTTGAGATCTTCGACTTTTTCTGCCTCACCGGCTGCTGCCGCCTCTTTGAAAACAGTCTCCGCGTTTCCCTGATCGATTGCGGACAGCAGCCCGCCGAATTCTACAAACGATTTCTTCGTATTCCTAAGCAGCGACTCCACCTTCGTCTTCATCACGAGCAGGTCTTTCGCAACGCGATCGCTGTCCGCAAATTCTTCCGCCTCGCGGATCAACTTGTCAATCTCATCCGGCGACAGTCCGGACGTGGGCGTAATGCGGATCTGCTGCTCGCGTCCGGTCGCCTTGTCCTGCGCGGACACAGACACGATGCCGTTGCCGTCTACTTCAAAGGAGACTTCGATCTGCGGAACGCCGCGCGGGTTCGCCGGAATGCCGACCAGTTCGAATTTTCCGAGCGAACGATTGCCACTTGCGATCTCGCGTTCACCCTGAAGGACGTGAATCTCAACGGATGACTGATTGTCGACCACGGTTGTAAACGTGCGGCTCTCGCGCAACGGAATCGTCGAATTGCGCTCGATGATCTTCGTGAACAAACCGCCACGCGTCGCCAGCCCCAGACTCAACGGCAAAACGTCGAGCAGGACAATATCTTTGACGTCGCCACTCAAAACACCGCCTTGAATCGCGGCGCCCATGGCGACCACTTCGTCCGGATTGATTTCCGCCGATGGTTTATGCCCGAAAATCTTTTCGACCGTGCGCGCGACGATCGGCGAGCGCGTTTGACCGCCGACGAGGATCACCTTGTGAATGTTTGCGGCCTGGAGTTTCGCGTCGTTGAGCGCCGTCTGACAGGGCTCGACGGTTTGGTCGACCAGGTCTTGAACGAGCGATTCGAACTGTTGACGCGTCAGCGTCTTGTTGAAGTGTTTCGGACCGGTCGCGTCGGCAGCGATGAATGGCAGGTTGATAACCGTTTCGAGTTGCGACGACAGATCGCACTTCGCTCGCTCCGCCACTTCCTTCAGCCGCTGGAGGGCGAGGCGATCCTGTTTCAGATCGATTCCGGTGTCGGCGAGAAACTGTTCCGCCATCCAGTTCATGATCCGCTCGTCGAAATCCTCACCGCCAAGGAACGTGTTTCCCGACGTTGACAGCACTTCGAACACGCCGTCGTTCATTTCGAGAATCGAGATATCGAAGGTGCCACCGCCGAGGTCGTAAACCGCGATCCGTTCGGAGTTTGACTTCCCGAGACCGTAAGCGAGGGCGGCGGCTGTCGGCTCGTTGATGATCCGTTCGATCTTCAGGCCCGCGATCTTGCCGGCGTCTTTCGTCGCCTGGCGTTGCGTGTCGTCGAAATAGGCAGGAACAGTGATAATCGCGTCAGTTACGGACTCACCGAGAAACTCTTCAGCCGCTGCTTTCAAGCGCTGCAACACGATTCCCGACAATTCGGGCGGGCTGTAGTTTCTACTTTGAACACTCACCCGGGCGTCGCCGTTGGGCGAGTCGACAATCTCGAACGCCGAAGTCGTGCGCATTCGCTCGACCTCACGTGAGTTGAACTTCCGGCCGATCAAACGCTTGACGGCATAGACGGTGTTTGCGGCGTTAGTGACCGCCTGACGTTTGGCGATCTGGCCGACGAGCCGCTCGCCTTTGTCAGTGAAACCGACGACCGTCGGTGTGGTTCGTCCACCTTCTTTGTTCGGCACGATCTGCACGGCGCCGCCTTCAAGAACTGCGACGCAGCAGTTCGTCGTGCCTAAATCTATGCCAATCGCTTTGCCCATTATTGACTAACTACTCTCGTGTAGAGACTTTGACCAGCGCCGGGCGAATCAGTTTGTCGCCGATCTTGTAGCCGGTGCGGATCTCCTGAATGACCGTGTCAGGGTCGTACTCGTCGGTAGCTTCAGTGACCACTGCTTCATGAACGTGCGGATTAAAAGGCTGTCCAACTGCGTCGATCGACTTCACGCCGAGAGCGTCGAGCACGCCGTTCAGTTGCTTCCAGATCAGGTCGACGCCACTCAGGAAGTGACGAAACTCGTCTGACTCCCCTGACTCAACCGACGACTCGGCCTCCAGCGCGCGTTTCAGGTTGTCGGAAACCGGCAACAACTTCTCGGCGACGTCGGCGACGACGCGATTGTAGGTATCGCTTCGCTCCCGATCGACGCGCTTCCGGTAGTTTTCAAAGTCGGCCTGCCGGCGCGCGAGGCTGTTTTTCAGCTCGGCGTTTTCGGCCTCGACGCGTTTCAACTCGGCACGGGTCGCGATTAACTCTGCCGTCTCAGGTCCGCCGAGCTCGTCTGCACTAAGATCGTCGAGCCCGAGGGCCTCGTCGGCTAGCAGTTGATCTTCGCCGGCAGACGAAAAACCTTCGGTTTCAAAGTCGGCATTTGGGTCGGGATCTGGTCTGTCCATCTCGGCTGGTGTGTTCGTCGGAGATTCGCTCTCGTTTTCAGCGTCGCTGAATTTGATTGGGATGCGGAACCCGCGTTTCTCTTTCCTGTCAGAAGTCATTAGGAAGGGTCGGAATCTCCGCGAGTTTATCGGGCCGTCGGCTCGCCGAGGCGCTGCTCTATCAACCGCGCCATGTAGTTTACCATAGCCATTATCCGTGCATATTCGATTCTCATGGGACCAACGACGCCGAGCGTGCCCATGCTTTCGTTGGACCCGACACGATAAGGCGCCGTGATCAGGGCGCAGTCGCGCATTGAGCTCGCGAGGTGTTCGCGGCCGATGGTTACATGCACGTCGCCAGGATAATTTGCGGCCTCGTGAACACACTCGTTCAGAATCTTTATCAGGCGCGACTTCTCCTCAAACATCCGGAATAGATCCCGCATCCGTTCAATATCGTCGAAATCGGGCTTGGTGAGGATGTTGGACGCGCCGTCGACATAGACTTCGCCGGTCGTTTCCTCACCGTCGAGACTCCGCTCACACAAAAGCACCGCGTTTTGCAGTAACCGGTCGTAGAGCGCCTTCTCTTCCTTCATCAGTTCGACGATCGCGGCGCGGATCGTCGCCAGACTCTTGCCGTTGAACTCGACATTCAGATAGCTCGCGGTGCGATCGAGTTCCGCCTGCGTGAACTCGTCGGCGACGCGGATGACTTTGTTGTGAATGATCCCGGACATCGATACCAGCACGACGAGAATGCGTTTGTCGGGGAGTTGCACAAACTCGATGTGCTTCAAACGATTCTCTGCCAACGACGGCGAGACGACGATGCCGACATTCTGCGAGAGTGCGGACAGGACGTGCGACGCAGTCTCCATCAGACGGTCAGGAGACGACGAAGCGTCGATGTCGTGGGCGCTAAACAAATCATCGATCGCTCTGAGATCGCTGCGCGAAAGACGCGCCTGGCCAAGCATGTTGTCGACGTAATAGCGATAACCCTTGTCGGTCGGTACGCGGCCGGCGGAAGTGTGCGGCTGATCGACCAGTCCCGCCTCTTCCAGGTTCCCCATTACGTTGCGAATCGTCGCCGGACTCCAACCGTAGCCATGCGCAAACCGGTCGGAGAGAACGCGGGACCCAACTGCCTCGCCCGTGACCAGATGTTCCTTGATCAAGGCCGCCAGCAGCACTTCGTCCCGCGGATCCAGCGGGTTTTTCTCAGCATGTTGAAGATTTGAGGCTCGCCTGGGCATAAGTAACTAAAGCCTGAGCAGTATAAGGATTTACTCAAACCCCTGCAAATAACGCGTCCAGAGGCTCCGATCCGCTAGTTTTTGGGTGTTTTTACGGGGAATTTTCACCCCTCCCGCCGCGGGTTGACGGGCCGCGCTCGGCGTACTTAAGATTAGGCCCGCTGGAGTTCAAAAACCTGGTCACGCCAGAGTCACTCGGTCCGACAAAAAACTTACTCCTTCGTGTTTGCCGGTTAGGCGTTACTGTCCCCGACCAGAGGTTAATAGCTGCGAGTATCCGCATGAACGACGTAAAAAAATACTTCGCAGACGCATTTCGCCATATGGGCGCCAATCGCGGTGTGCCCGCGATTGAAGTGCGCTTCTATCCCTACGCCGGCCTCAGACACACTATTCGGCTGCGCTCTGGTCGGGTTTACGTGCGTCTTTCCGACATCTGTAAAGACTCGCCGCCGGAAGTGCTACGTGCTTTGGCCTGGATTCTGGTCGCGCGACTCCTCGGCAAACGCGTGCCGACGATTCACGACCGCGTTTACCGCGATTATTCGTTGACGCCCTCCGTGATGCGCTCGTCTGACCTGGCGCGACGCGGCCGCGGACGAAAGATGATCTCCACCGCGCACGGCGAGGTTTACGATCTGGAACGGATGTTCACGAAATTGAATCGGCGCTACTTCGACAGCCAACTGGATAAACCGACGTTGACGTGGTCGCAGCGACGCACGCGCAGCATCCTCGGTCATCATGATCACATTTACGACAGCATCACGATCAGCAAGACGCTGGATTCGCAGGACGTCCCCGACTGGTTCGTGGAATACATCCTGTATCACGAGATGCTGCACATCAAACACCCGGCGCGCCTGATCAAGGGCCGGCGCTACTATCACACCAGCGCCTTCCGTCTCGACGAACGGCGCTTTCCGCATTACGAAGAGGCGC
>DATJKO010000397.1:0-5829 GCA_035491355.1 Pyrinomonadaceae bacterium | reverse complement strand
CCGGGATTGCCGATAATCAACGTCATCGCCGGAAACCAGTTGTTCTCGTTCAGCACGCGCAACCCTTCGAGCACGACGCTGGGCCAGTCTTCGATTGAAAACGGCACGCCCTTGCTCGACATGATCTGCTTCGCCATGCGTACTGAACCGGTCTCCAGTCCAATCAACGGCGCCAGCGCTTTCTTTTCCGGATGACTGCTGAGGTACGGGAAATGAATCGGACTCTTCGGCAGCAACAGATCCGAGAGTTGCTTGATCAGCAGCGGATCGACGACCGCAGGCGCGATCGTGCAATGACTCAACACGTGCTGCTCGACGCCCGGTGTGTTCACAATGTCGGCGTAGAGATCGACGAGCGCTTCGCGGTTCGGAAAGTAGAACGGCGTGTCGGTATGCACCTGGCCCCAGATGAACATGTCTTCGGTGGCCAGCGAGATCTGCTTGTTGCCGTGACGCACGTTCGCGCGTACGGCGTCCATGATCCTGTCTTTCGGCAGATCGATCTGCGGATTCAGATCGGGCACGCAGAACTTGCAGCGCCGGCCGCAGCCGGTGGTCATTTCGACGACGCCAAACGTCGTTCGCGTGTCGGGAAACAGAATCGCGTCTCGTTCGACGGGATGTTTGACGTCGAGGCGGCGCGGCAGTTCTTCGCCCTGGATCGCTTTGCGGAATAGTTCGAGTGTGTCGGCAGACTCGCTTCGACCTTCGACGACGCAATCGACACTAAGTTCGTCGTAAGTATCGGTCTGAATGATCTGCCAGCCCCCTGAGCCGCCGACGATGACTTTGAAATTCTCGCGATAGGGATTCGATTTGATCTTCGCGAAGAGTTGCCGCGAGTAGTGCGAGTTGATCGGCATCTTCGACGAACCGAAGATCGACGTGTAAACACCGGCGGCAAAGGTCACGCCGAGCGGATTGTGCGTCGACACGGCGACCACGCGCGTACGCGGACCGACGAACTTTTCGAGGTCATCGGGGAAACAGGCCACTACATCGTCGCTTCGATATTCGCGTAGCAGCGACTTCTCAACGAGGCGGACACCGGCAGGCATGTAACGCGCCGATCCGTCATCGTTGTGTTCGACTTCGCGCCACTTCGGATATTTGCGATTGATGACCCCTTCCATCCAGATCGGCAACGACGCCATCGCCATTTGAATGAAGTAACCTGCGTGATCAATTGCTTCCGTTAGAGGCGCAGTTAGAACGATCATGCGGCCGCCGTCGGAAGGTCCATTTGGGGGGACCGGAGGATTCTTTGTCATGGGCGCTTACACTAATGAAAACAGTAAAGGTTTACAAGGGTTTTGTGTTTTGTACCTGACACTTTGTGCTTTGTCGCAACACAGAGGACAGATTACAAAGAACTAAGTTCCAAGTTCCACTTCAGCCCAGATAGGCCAGTGATCCGAAACTCTGAGAGGTTTCGCCACACCCCAACGCGTGATCTTCAATCCACGTGAAAAGATCCAATCGGCGTGCATCAGCAGGCCACCGCCACGCCAGGTCGGAGTTCCGGTCGGGTACGGTGTCGTGTAGCCGCGCGACTCGAGAAACCGGCGAGTCTCGATGCATTTTTGACTCGACAGAGTGTTGAAGTCGCCGAGGATCAGGGTCGGGAGCGTTGTTTGTTCGGCGTGCTTCGCTAGAACTTCCAGTTGTGCGAGTTGTCCGTCGGACGCAGCGTGCGGATCGACGTGCGCATTGAGAATACGAACCTGATGTTTTCCGACGGAGATCGTCGCGGCCATCGCCAGACGTGGACGCCACGGACATTCCTGCCACGGCAAATCCAGCCGCGTCACGTCCGTCATCGGTAAACGCGTGAGCAGCGCGACGCCCGTATCGCCTTCGTCATCCAGATCGATTGGCTCTTCGAAGTCGAGCCACCACTGACGCTTCACCGGTTTAATTCCGCGTGGGATTCCGGCCGGCGCGTGCACCCAATCCATATTCAACTGCGAAGCCAACTCGCACGCGACGTGATGACCGCCGGTGCGAACGGTGCGTTTGTCCGCCTCCTGCAAGGCGACGACATCGACGGCGGGCAGCAGTTTCCCATTCGTAAACGCCTGCGCCGCCACGGAGATCAGATTCTCGACGTGTTGCGGACGTCGCGCGAGACTCATTAACCCGAGCTTGCGAGCTATACCGCCCGGAATCAGGTACGGTCCGCGCGCGTAACGGATGTTGTATGAAGCGACGACGAAGCGAGACCGTTCGGGATCTGCGGCAGGATTGCTAGAATGGTTGCCGAATTCGAGTTTCTCAGCTTCGGTTAACGGGGGAATTGCGGTGACCATTGTGCTGGCAATTGTAGACGATATGTTCTTCGCATCGAAAATTCGCGCGACGGCGGAGGCGGTTGGTGTCGAGGTAAGCTTTCCGCGATCTGTGGAAAAATTGATTGAGAAGGCGAAGGAAGCCAGGCCGGAGTTAGTCGTAGTTGACCTGCACAACACGAAGGTCAATCCGATGGCAATGGCGATGGAGCTGAAGTCGAATGAAGATCTGCGGGGGATTAAGCTGCTGGGTTTTTTCTCACACGTTCACGCGGATCTTCAGCGAAATGCTGTCGCTGCAGGCTATGACCAGGTAATTCCACGATCCGTGTTTGCTCGCGACCTGGGTGAGATCCTTTCCAAGCCCTAGTGGCATGGTGCAAGACCGCGTACTAACAGTTCACCTCAAAGGACAAACTGATTCCGCGCTGAACGCTTGTAGTTGCAGGTTTTGCATATGGAGGAAATTGATGCCAGCAAGAATTGATCGGGCCGCTGAAGCTACGGGAATACAGCGGGGTACCCGACAGTTGTCCATAATGAGATCTTTTTTCAATCGTGAGGTCGTTGAACGGATAATAAAAAGGGATTTCCCTCAACGCTCCGTCTCTGAGGTGATGGACATTTTGGATCGCTATGAGGCCGCCGACGAGGAACTTTCGTGGCGGACTCGCCTGGATGCCTTGAAACTGAGTGAGGGAAGCTTGGAAAAGCTAAAGCAGCAGATAGGCGAAGCAAGGAGGGATTTTCGGGAAGTGGTGATGCCGGCGGAAACCCCTCGAATATTTGCGGATGTAGTAGCGTATGCAAGGCTTCCCGAAGATGAGAAGGATCGGACATCCCAAGAAGATTTGAATGAGTTCTTGTCCTGGGTTCAGAGAAGCTAGTGTGCCTAGCGGTAAGTTGTCGAATGTCGAACCTGATGAAAGGCAGATGAAGGACCTTAACGATGCAATCAACAAGTATCCGTAGGCTTACGCCGTTATTCCTACTATTCTGTTGCTGCCCCGTATTTGCACAGACGACAAATCAGGAGGTTGATTCGCACGTCAAATTTGAGGTTGCCTCTCTTCGGTTCATGACGCCTGATGAGTTGGCTCGAGCCGGTGACAATCTTGATCCGGATCTAGCGACGAAATGTCGCGTGTCAAATCAGGGTAAGATGACGGTTTACTTGTACACTGATTTGCTAACACGATTGCTCCGCGAGGAAACCTGGTTAGGAAAACCGATAGTGGCCTCATTTGGATTTTGAATAGTTCGGGGAAGCAATCTTTAAGAAGCCCCGGATTCTCGCCGCTCTCGTCTGGTAGTTGGATCACATTGTTCGAGGGGATACGGTTGAGTGGGAGTGTGGGGAGATCTCTACGGCAACGGAAGAGATTCATGCGAAGACTGTCTTCGTAAAACTCGGAGATAAAAAGGCAGTAGTTGAAGTGTTCTCCAATTTCTACACAGTCCCGAAGAGGAAGTGACGAGATGGAACTGTCTTGTGCGCGGATCGCGCGAACTTATTCCGATCAAATACTGTCTACAACGCCGCAGTGACCGGCGCGATTACTTCGTGAATCGACCTTACCTCACTGACCATCTGTTCATACTGCTCGAGTGTTAAGGCCTGGGCGCCGTCGGAGAGCGCATGTTCCGGTTGATCGTGTACTTCAACGATCAAGCCGTCGGCGCCGACTGCGACACCGGCGCGCGCCAGTGGCGTCACCATGAAGTTCTTTCCAGTCCCGTGCGATGGATCGACAATCACCGGCAGGTGCGAGATGCGTCTCACCGCTGTGACTGCGGCCAGATCGAGAGTGTTTCTTGTGTGTTGGGCAAACGTGCGAATGCCACGTTCACAAAGGACGACCTGATAGTTGCCTTCGGCCATGATGTACTCGGCCGCGAGTAACCATTCGTCGAGTGTTGCCGAGAGGCCACGCTTCAAAAGCACTGGAATGCGCGCCTTACCTGCACGGCGCAACAAAGTGAAGTTTTGCATGTTGCGCGCGCCGATCTGAATCATGTCGCCGTAACGTTCGACGAGATCGACGCCCGCTTCGTCGAGTGCTTCCGTAACGATCTTGAGCCCGTAAGCTTCGCGTACGTCCGCGAGTATCCTGAGACCTTCTTCGCCTAATCCCTGAAAAGCGTACGGTGAAGTGCGTGGTTTGTAGGCGCCGCCGCGGAAGAAGCGTACGCCGCTGCGACGCACCGCTTCGGCAATCGCGAAGGCCTGGGTGCGACTCTCGATCGCGCATGGACCAGCGATGATCGCCAGTTCGTCACCGCCGATCGTCGCGTCCCCGCAGCGCACGACTGTCTTTTCCGGCCGGAGGTCGAGCGAGATCAGTTTGTAAGGTTTGCTGACGCGAATGGCTTCGGCGACGCCGGCCAAATTCTCGAAATGCGACGGGTCGATTGCCGTTGGGTTACCGGTGATACCGATGGCCGTACGGGTCGTTCCCGGCATCGGATGGCCTTTGAACCCGAGTTTTTCGATTACGCTCAGGACAGCATCGACTTCGCTGTCAGTGGCGTCGGATTTCATTACGATAAGCATTACGGTTTCTCTTTCGCGAAAATCCTAAGCGACATGTTCTTTGCACTTGGTGCTTGGTACTTTGCTCTCTCCAGCGGAAGTCTCGTCTGAAGTCGTCCAGTACAAACCGGCGAACAACGAACAAAGAACAAAAGACAAAGATCAAAGTTACATCTGATCGGGAACGTTGATGCCCAGAATACCCAGGGCAGCGGTCAATCGAGCACGTACCACTTTCGTTACCGCGATCAATACTGCGCGCCGGACAACATCCTTCTCCGTGAGAATTCGATGGTCGTGATAGAACCTGCTGAAGGTACGTGCGAGCGAGAAAGTGTACTTCGCCAGGTTAGCGGGCTCCGCGGACTTACGGCATTGTACTATCACATCATCGAGTTGTTGCGTCAACATCAACAAAGACCAGATCTCCGTACCGCGCTCGCCCGAAAGAACCTCAGTCACTTTCTGCTGCACCTCGGCATCTTCCGCCAAGCTTTCTACTAACGAATCCGCTTCGTGAAGAGTTTCACTACCTAGCTTGCGGAAGATCGAATTGGTCCGTACCGCGGCATACTGGCAATACGGCCCGGTCTCGCCTTCGAATGAAAGGGCTTCTTTGAAGTCGAACGCGATGACGGTGTTGCGGGTGAACTTGAGCAGAAAATAGCGCAGCGCCGCGACCGCGACTTCATGCGCCGTAGCTTTCTTCTGTTCGTCAGGCAGTTCGGGGTTGCGCTTTTCAACTTCGGCGAGCGCGCCTGCTTCGAGCTGATTGATCAGGTCGTCGGCTTTGACGCCGAGTCCCTTGCGGCCGCTCATCTCGATGTACGGCCGGGCCCGATCCTCGTCCGTCAATTCGATCCCAAGTTCGTCGCATGCTGCGGGAGACAGCGCCACCATTTCGTAACTGAAGTGGACACTCGCGTCGTCGCCGATCTCGGGGACGACCGCTGCGACGCCACGCGCAACGATGTCCTGTGGGTACGACTGGCGCGAATCGATGACGTT
>DATJKO010000396.1:0-4420 GCA_035491355.1 Pyrinomonadaceae bacterium | reverse complement strand
GAGCTGCTCGAACAGTGGATGCGTGGCTACAAACCTGACGAGCTGTTCGAGGCTGATGGTACTCCCGTTGCCGAGTTACGTGAGTTAACTCCCACCGGCAACAGGCGCATGGGATCGAATCCGCATGCGAATGGTGGTGTGCTGAAGAAACATTTGCGGTTGCCGGACTTTCGCGACTACGCGATTGAGTTCGACAAGCCGGGTCGCATCGAGGCGGAAAACACGCGACCACTCGGAAAGTTCCTGCGCGACGTGATGAAGTTGAACATGGACTCGTTCCGGGTCTTTGGTCCTGACGAGAACACGTCGAACAAGCTGGACGACATTTACGAGGTGAGCAAGAAACTATGGCTCGCCGAGTACTTGCCGGAAGACAGCGACGGCGGTGAGTTAGCTCGCGATGGACGTGTTGTCGAGATGCTCAGCGAGCACACGCTGGAAGGCATGCTCGAAGGTTACTTACTCACCGGGCGGCACGGGTTCCTCTCGACATACGAAGCCTTCGCGCATGTCATCGACTCGATGTTCAATCAACATGCGAAATGGTTGACGATCTGCAACGCACTCTCGTGGCGACAAAACATCGCTTCCTTGAACCTCCTGATCACATCAACCGTGTGGCGACAAGACCACAATGGTTTCACTCATCAGGATCCTGGCTTCCTCGATCTGGTCGTCAACAAACGAGCGGAAGTCACGCGGATCTATCTACCACCCGACGTGAACAGCCTGTTGTCGGTGGCGAACCACTGCTTGCGCAGCGAGAACTACATCAACGTGATAGTCAGCGACAAGCAGAAACACTTGCAGTACCTGGATATCGAGACGGCGATCACGCATTGCACGAAAGGCATCAGCATCTGGGCCCAGGCAAGTAACGATCGCGGCGTGGAACCTGACGTCGTGATAGCGTGTGCCGGCGACATTCCGACGCAGGAAGCACTCGCGGCGACGGCTTTGCTGCGCAACGAGTTTCCGGATCTGAAGATCCGCTTCGTCAACGTTGTCGATCTGTTCAAGTTGCAACCCGAACGCGAGCATCCGCACGGACTGTGCGATCGAGACTTCGATAGTTTGTTCAGCGTCGACAAGCCGGTCATCTTCAACTTCCACGGTTATCCGTCGCTGATTCATCGTCTTACTTACAACCGGACGAACCACCGCAACATTCACGTCCGCGGCTACAAAGAGCGCGGGAACATCAACACGCCGATGGAGCTGGCGATCGACAACGAGATCGATCGCTACACGCTCGCGATCGACGTCATCGATCGCGTTTCCAGGCTGCAAGCGTCGGGGGCTCATGCGAAAGAGAAGTTCAGGAACATGCAGATCGAGTGTCGCCGCTATGCACACGCGCATGGGATCGACATGCCTGAAATAGTCGATTGGCGCTGGCCGTTTTGAGGAGAGAGTATGAGGATTCGATTTTTGGGCGCTGCCGGGGACGTCACCGGATCCGCTTATCAAGTCGTAACCAACGACGCCAGCATTCTAATCGACTGCGGGTTTTTCCAGGGACGCAGAGAGGAAGCGCAAAAGAACCGGCGTAAAGCGCAAATCGAAGGAAAGCTGGATGCGGTCGTTCTTACTCACGGGCACTTGGACCACGTTGGACGTCTCCCATTGCTCACGCACAACGGTTACAAGGGGCCGATCTACGGAACGCGAGCAACGCTCGACCTCGCCACCCTCGTTCTGAAAGACTCAACCGCGATTCAGAAGCAGGACCTGAAACGTACGAACCGCAAACGTGCGCGCAAGGACCAGCCGCCGTTGGAACCGTTATTCATAGAATCCGACGTCCGCAAGCTTGCCCCGCTGGGCTCGCCGGTTAAGTACAACCAGCGTTTTCCTGTCGCGCCCGGAATCGAGGCGCGGCTCGTCGATGCCGGTCATGTGATCGGATCTTCGAGTATCGAACTCACGGTGAAGGAGAACGGTCACAAGAAGGTTGTGGTCTTCTCCGGCGACCTTGGACCGCGCGGTGCGCCGCTGCTCAACGATCCACAGCCGTTCACGGATGCCGACGCGGTCATCATGGAATCCACCTACGGCGATCGCAACCATCGGTCGCTACGCGACACGGCACTGCAGGGAAGAGAAATAATCGAACGAGCGATTCAAAACAAAGCCAAGATCGTTGTTCCGGTCTTCGCTATCGGCCGAACGCAGTTACTGCTCTACCTGTTGGGTGGAGCTTTTATGAACAAGACGCTGCCGAAGTTTCCGATTTACATCGATAGTCCCATGGCCATTGAGGCCACGAGTATTTACCGCCGCAATACTGAACTGTTCGACGAAGAGGCGCTGGCGATGGTCCGGTCAGGCGAACTGCGGCGTAGCCTCGCAAGCGCGGAGGCTTGTACGAGCCCTGCTTCATCGAGAGCGCTGAACGATATCAAAGGTCCGTGCCTGATCATGGCCGGCAGCGGCATGTGCACTGGTGGCCGAGTCATGCATCACCTGCGACACAACCTGCCGATTCCCGAGACAGCGGTTTTGATCGTTGGCTTTCAATCTCCGGGAACCCTGGGGCGAAGACTGGTAGACCGTGAACAGACGGTGATGATTATGGGTGAGGAGATTCCCGTACGGGCGTCGGTCCACACGATGGGTGGGTTTAGCGCGCACGCGGATCAGAATGGACTGCTGGACTGGTATAGCGTGATGGCGCCATCCCGCCCACGCACGATCGTCACACACGGAGAAGATCGCGCGCGCAGAGCGCTCAGCGGCCTGCTTCAACAGCGATTTGGAGTGCAACCTGAATGTCCAGCTCTTGATGATGTCATTGAAATCTGAGCGAGAGAAAAACTATGAGCACAACTGAAGCGAGTCAAAGAACAAATGCCGTAAGTCTTGACGACGAGGAAGCAGTAAAGAAAGTGCTCGTCGATTCCGTGTTGGGCCTCTGGGACGTCGTTAACAATCTGACGCGGCTCAAACCTTCAACGAAGGATCGTTACCGGGTGACGATCTTCGGCTCCGCGCGAGCGAAACCGGGAACGGTTGCTTACGAAGAAACGAAACGCGCGGCGCAGGCCCTGGCGGGGTTAGGCTGCGATATCATCACCGGCGGCGGACCGGGCTTGATGCAGGCGGCGAACGAAGGCGTCGAACTCGCGGGCAAATCAGAGTCGCTGGGTATTCGCGTCGACCTGCCGTTCGAGCAGGAAGTTAATCCGTTCGTCGAGTTGGCGTTTGAGCACCGTACGTTCTTCACGCGGCTGCATCACTTCGTGCTTGCGTCAGACGCGTTCATCGTCGCGCCGGGTGGCATCGGCAGCGTGCTGGAGACAATGATGATCTGGCAGTTACTTCAGGTGCGTCATCTCGAGCAGACGCCGCTGATCATGGTTGGGAAGATGTGGCCGGGACTGATCAAGTGGGTGCGTGATGAGATGCTGTCGTTTGAAACGCCGCTGATGAGTCCTGAAGACGGTGATATTCCGGTTTGTGTGGCAAACGCGGACGAAGCGATCGCCATCATTCGCAAGCACAAGGACACACGAAAGGCACAAGCGACGGCTGTTTAGAGATTTGGCTGCGCTTTGTAACGCGGACGCTCGATTCCGAGTTTGCGCATCTTCGATCGCAGCGTGCTGGGATGGAGGTTGAGCAGTTCGGCGGCGCCGCCGGGACCTTCCAGTTTCCAATGCACGTTCTTTAGCGTGCGTACGATCACGTTGAACTCAGTTTGTTCGAGTGTCTCAGTTCGCGAAACTGAACCGACGAATTGTGCGGTCGCGGCTGCCGCCCGTGTTTGCATCTCCAACTCCACCGCCTGGGCATCGAGATCGTCAATCAAGCGAAGCGTAGACCCGCGAGTAATGATCACCGCGCGTTCGATCACGTTGCGCAGTTCACGAATATTGCCTGGCCAGGGATAGTTTCGCAGTTTCGCCATTGTTTCCTGGGGGATCGTGTCGATCGTCCTGCCGAGCTTCTGAGATAGATGCTTCACCAGATGCCTGACAAGTACGGCAACGTCTCCCTCTCGTTCGCGCAGAGGCGGCATAGTGATCGGGAAAACATTGAGCCGGTAATACAGATCCGAACGGAACGCACCCTGGCGCACCGCGTCCTCGAGGTTGCGGTTAGTGGCGGCGATCACTCGCACATTAACCTTTACCGTGTAAGTGCCTCCTACGCGATCAAACTCACCCTCTTCCAGCACGCGCAATAGCTTGGCTTGTAGGTCGAGCGGCAGCTCGCCAACCTCGTCGAGGAAGATTGTTCCGTGATTGGCAATCTCAAAACGTCCGATGCGTCGCGAGTCGGCGCCGGTGAACGCTCCTTTTTCGTAGCCGAACAACTCGCTTTCGATCAGTGGGCCAGGCAGGGCCGCGCAATTCACTTTTACCAGCGTATGGTTATGACGGAGGCTGAGTTTGTGAATCGCGTGGGCCAACAACTC
>DATJKO010000395.1:0-3212 GCA_035491355.1 Pyrinomonadaceae bacterium | reverse complement strand
TCCTGAATGCCGCTCGGGGGAGATGGCTTCCAGATCGCCTTCGGCAACCAGACTATCTTCCACCCGGCTCTGTCCCGAAGGACGTAGGAAGAAGACTCTCGGCTTTGCGTCCCTACCTCACGGCAGGTTTGCCTTTATCGGTGCAATCGATATTAAAAGAACTGCCCTTGGTTCAAGTGGGGCAAACAGAATTAAACATCCGACGGAATCTTGTGTCAATCACTTTTTTGTGTCGGTCGGCAGGCGAGAAAAATCGGCGCCAGACTGCCGATAGCGGCTGTGCGAATTCAGGCGGAAATCGCCCTTCTGCGGGTTTTCGAAGCCGATGTCAGCCAGGGACGAGGGGTAGGCATTGTTCCCCGGATACAAAGAGGCATTGGCGCCGACAATGACGTTGTTGACGAAACTACCGTTCGGGGTGAACAGGTTCAGGGCGACGGTGCCTTCCCCCGAGGCGTCACCCTTGACGCCGTATCCGTTACTCTCACGAACCGTGATGTTCCGCTCGTAGACAAACCCCGGCGACGGGTCGCCATGCAGCGTCATGATGTTGCCGGACTGAAAATGGGTGTTGTTTGAGATCGTGGCGTTCGGGTAGCCGGACATCGTCAGGAACGTCCCGCTGATGGCGGTAAAGAAATTGTTCGAGATCAGGATCTTCGACGCGCGCTGCGAGGGTTTGAGATTGTCCTTGCCCAGCAGGTTCACAGCGGACGGACTGTTCTTGACGATGTTGTTAGTGAACTCGACGTCTTCGATCGTCGACCACGGCGCGCCGCCTTCGTCGTTTCGGACGGTAAACAGAATCGCTGAACCAGCCTGCGCGTCGACCCAGTTGTTCTCGAAGATGTTGCGATCGATCTTCACCTTCCGCGCGTTCTTCAACTCGAACAGGTTCTTGACTGACCAGTGATTTCCCGCATAGCTGGGATCGCCCTGTTTCCAACTGAGCGGTTTGAAGAAGTAGTTATCGCGAATTTCGATCTCGGTCGGGACCAGGCCGCGAATACTCGGATTCGAACCACCAAACATCACGTTTTCGCCGGAGCCTTCGAGATAGTTGTTGATGATCTTGTACCGGCCTGGACCGTTCCAGCCGCAGATGGCCTGGGTGTCGTATCCCTTGCCGTGAATGTCGGAGATGTATGAGTTGGTGATGTCGGTGTCGGAGCTGTTGAGCGAAATCCCGCGTTGAACTTCCTGCGCCGGAAAACCATGAATGTAACTGCGATCGATCACGAGGTGATGCGGAACACTCTCTTCGGTCCTTTGCGGGGTCGAGTCGCCGAGCCTCACTAGATCGCTAACCTTGATCTTGTCGTTGGCACTCGAGATCTCGACGCCGATGAACTTGTAGTGATGGGCCGCAGGCTCGGTCTTGATGATCGGAAAACCGTTTTCCGCTACCTGGAGTTTCGCAAACAGCGCGGTTTGGGCAGGCGAGACGCGCACGCCGTCAGGCAGTTCAGCCACCCGCGACGTTTGGATCGTGATGTACTCGTTTCCGTCCTTGACCGGCAGCGTGAAGGGACCAGTGTAAACCGCGCCTGCTTCGAGCACGATCGTGTCGCCGGGTTTTGCGTCGTTGAGTGCGCGCTGTAAGTCGCCGTTGCGATCGAGTTTGATCGTCGAACCTTCAACGGTGGCTGAACTGTGCGTGCGCCGCGCTCGCTGCATGAAGGCGACGCCCGCGCCGATCATCAACACCACCAACACGAGGACGAGCAGCGCAGATGAGTTGCGAATTGATCTCATCCGAGCACCGTCGCGCCTTCGTGGTCGAACACTTCGTTAACGGGTTCAACACAGGGATTCTGTTCGTGCCGCAGCCACGATTCGAGCACAAAGATGTACCAGAGCTGATTTGGCGCCCAACCTTTTTCGGCGGCGTCAGCCAGGCGATCGAGAGTCGCGCGCGAGTTTATCCAACCTTCGCGGTCGAGTATCGAAGTCTCCAACAACTCCGTCAGTGCATTTCGCCAGCGGCCGACGAGCCACCGTTGCACCGGAATCGTAAACCCGCGCTTCCGACCACGCGAGACTCGCTCGCCGAGTTTCTGCTGCGCCAGCGCGCGCAAGATCGACTTCAGTTTTCCGCCGTGCAAACGCAGTTCGAATGGAAGTCCCGCGGCAAACTCCCACAGATCCTGGTCCAGAAAAGGCGACCGCGCCTCCAGCGAATGAAACATTGTCGCGCCGTCGACCTTCGTCATGTACTCGCCCACAAACCTCATGTCGCGATCGTATTCCAGAAACTCCGCGAGCAGGTTTCGGCTCGACTCGCTGGACCACTCCATACTTCGTTGCGCCACGGAAACGCCGGCGAGTCTTTCGCCAAGCATGCCGTAACGTTCGTAAGAAGGTAGCCCGTCGTGAGCACACGCGACCGCGCCCAGACCGCCGGTTGAATAGTTCAGGAACGAACTGAGTCGCTTTAGTGAACCGACCTGCGGAAGTTTGTCGCGATTATCGCGCCAGCCGTTCGCTACGAACCCCGGCAGCGACCGTGCGAGCTTCTGGGCCAGCCAGAAGTATCGATGCTCAGGATAGCCAAGGAATACGTCGTCGCCGCCATCACCGGTCAGCAACACAGTGGCGGACCCGCGCACCGCTTTCGACACGCGCAACATTCCCAGCGCGGACGCACAAGCGAACGGTTCGCCGTAAGCAGAGACGAGTTCGTCGATGTTGGGTTCAGAGTCGCCCGAGAGTTCGAGCACCTGGTGACGGACGCCGAGTCGCCTGGCAGTGTCGGCAGCGTCGGCGGTTTCATCCGCGGGGTCGCCGGGAGTACCGACCGTAAACGCCGTCACGTCGCCGCCGAGATGCGCGATGGCCCAGCAGACGAGACTGGAGTCGACACCGCCGCTGAGCAACGATCCAACCGGCACGTCGGCGAACAGTCGCCGTTCGACCGCGCGAACGAAGAGTCGCTCTGTTTCTTCTACTGCTTCCGCAAACGACGGCTGCGTCGCCGAAGGTGTTGGCGGACGCCAGTATTCCCTTGTTCGAACCTTGCCGTCCGACCATTCAACTACCGTTGCCGCCGCCACTTTGCTAACACCGCGGTAGATCGATCGGGCATCAGTCACAAAACCAAACTCGAGATAGTCAGCGATAGCGAGGTCGTCGATTTGATCGGAGAAACCGCCGGCGCGTAAAGCGCGCGCGGTCGAGGCGAAAGCGATCTGTCCGTTGTGGCAGGAGTAAAG
>DATJKO010000394.1:0-8621 GCA_035491355.1 Pyrinomonadaceae bacterium | reverse complement strand
CTGTATCCCGCTCCGCGTGTGGTACGGGATGAAGGACTTCATCACCGACACGCACCTAATCTACATGGGTAAGGTGATGCTCGCGACCGGATTGATCGTCGGCTACGGCTACATCATAGAGGCGTTTTTCGGATGGTACAGCGGCAACAAGTATGAGCGGTTCATGATTTGGAACCGTATGCACGGTCCCTACAGCCTCTATTACTGGGCGCTGATCCTGTGCAACATCATCACGCCGCAGTTCCTGTGGTCGAAGAAGCTGAGATCGAATTTGCTGGTGCTGTGGATCATTTCATTCGTCGTGAGCATCGGCATGTGGCTGGAGCGGTTCGTGATCGTCGTCACGAGTTTGCATCGGGATTATCTGCCATCATCGTGGGGCATGTACCAGCCGACGGTTTGGGACTGGTCGATGTTCATCGGCACGATTGGTTTCTTCTTTACGCTGTTGTTTCTGTTTATCCGGTTCCTGCCGATGATTTCGATTTTCGAGATGCGGACGATTCTGCCGAGCGCGGAAGTTGAGGAGTAAGCGCGAGCGAAATGGCTAAGGACGACACCGAGAATCCGATGCATGGCCGGCGCGATGAGCCGGAACGCCCATCGTCTTTGTCGGGGCCGCTGTCGTCGTCTGCGCATCATCATCATCGACGTCATGCGCCGCCGCTGTACGGCGTGATCGCGGAGTTTGAGACTCCCAGTGATCTGGTGCACGCGGCACGGAAGGTTTACGAGGCTGGTTACCGGCGCATCAACGGCTACTCGCCGTATCCAATCGAGGAGTTGTCAGAAGCGATTGGGTTTACGCACACCAGTTTGCCGCTAATCGTCTTTATCGGCGGTGTGCTTGGTGGATTAGCGGGGTTTGGCATGCAGTATTGGATGGAAGTCGTTAACTATCCGCTGAATGTCGGCGGCAAGCCATTCAACAGTTGGCCGGCGTTCATCCCGATCACTTTTGAGTGTACGGTGCTGGCGGCGGCGTTCTCGGCGGTGCTGGGCATGCTGATCCTGAACAAGTTGCCGCAGCCGTATCACCCCGTCTTCAACACGCCGAACTTTGCACTCGCGACGCGCGATCGGTTCTTCCTGGCGGTCGAAGCGAACGATCCGAAGTTTGACCATGCCAAGGTTGCGGCGCTGTTGCAGAGTTTGAACGCGATGGAAGTTAGTGATGTTGAAGTCTGAAAGAGAAACGGTGAAGGGGAGAGTGGGAGAAGAGGTGAATCGCTGCTTCGCCGCGTCCCGCCGTCTCCCCGTCTTTCTCCTCCTCACGGGCCTACTCATCACCGCCGGCTGCCGTCGCGACATGCAGGACCAGCCAAAGATGAAGCCTTACCGCGGAACGACGTTCTATGCGGATGGCCAGTCGGGACGGCCGCCGATCCAGGGAACGGTTGCGCGCGGGTTCCTGCGCGAGAACACCGAACTGTTCACCGGTAAGAAGGCGACAGCGTCCGGGGCAGGCGCCGCGCCGAGTGCGTCTCCCGGTGCGTCGCCGGCTGGACAAGCGTCACTAACGAATCCTTTCGCCGATGACGTCGATACATTTCCTTTTCCCATCACTGAAGACACGGTCAAACGAGGCCGCGAGCGTTACGACATCTATTGCAGCGTTTGTCACGGGCTCACCGGAAACGGCGACGGCATGATTGTGCGTCGTGGTTTTCGTCGGGCCGCATCGTTCAATGACGATCGTCTGCGCCAGGCGCCAGTCGGACACTACTTCGACGCAATCACAAACGGTTGGGGCACGATGCCCTCGTACGCACCGCAGATATCGGTGCAGGATCGCTGGGCCATCATCGCCTACATCCGCGCCTTGCAACTAAGTCAGCAAAATCCAAACGCCGCACCCGGAGCGAGTCCAGTGCCCGGAGCCTCGCCCGGACCGATTGCCTCGCCGACGCCCGCATCCGGAGGACACGACTGATGAGCACGTCGTTCAATCCTCCGAACTTGACGCGGTTCATGCGACGCGCGCTGATCGCCGGCGTGGTGCTGATCCTGTTGATGATCGTGCCGTGGAACCACGATCGCTTTTTCGAAGCGTACCTGATCGGGTGGACGTTCTGGACGGGAATCGCGATCGGCTCGCTGGCGCTGTTGATGCTGCAGCACCTGACCGGTGGCGGTTGGGGCTTTGTTATCCGTCGCATACTCGAAGCATCGACGAGAACACTCCCGGCGATGGCGGTGCTGTTCATTCCGATTCTTCTTGGCGCGCACTCGCTGTATCACGAGTGGATGGACGAGGCGGAAGCCCAAAAACACGAGGCGGTAGCGTTCAAGGCGAAGTATCTGAACTTTCCGTTCTTCACTGTTCGCGCGGTGATCTACTTCGCCGTCTGGATCCTGCTCGCGTACTTCCTGAATCGATGGTCGCTGGCCCAGGATCGTACCGCCGACAACCGTTACACCAGCAACATGCGCGTGTTGAGCGGACCGGGAATGGTTTTGCTGATCTTTTCCGTCACCTTCGCATCGGTCGACTGGTACATGTCGATCGAGCCGGAATGGTTTTCGACAATCTACGGTTTCCTCTTCGTGGCGGCGTGGGCGTTGAGCGCGCTCGCGTTTACGATCGCCGCGCTCGCTACGCTTTCGAAAGACGAACCGCTGAATCGAATCGTCGCGCCCTTGCACTTTCACGACCTCGGCAAGTTGCTACTGGCGCTGGTCATGTTGTGGGCGTACTTCGCGTTCTCGCAGTACCTGATCATCTGGTCCGGCAATCTTCCCGAGGAGATCGTCTGGTACTTGAAGCGCATCCCGGGTCTGTGGGGCGGGACGATTGTCGCGATCGCGATACTCCACTACGCGGCGCCGTTTCTTTTCCTCTTGTCGCGCAGCGTGAAGCGTAACCCGCGCACGCTGATGATGATCGCCGGCCTGATCATCGTCATGCGCATGATCGATCTGATTTGGATGATCGCGCCGGCGTTCGGCGGAAAGAACTGGGTCTGGCTGGATGCGATTGCTTTGATAGGTTTTGGTGGACTCTGGCTGGCAGTGTTCACCTGGCAGTTGGGTAAACGATCGTTGATTCCGATCAACGATCCGCAATACGAATCGGTGTTGGAACAGATGCATGCGGGGCACTAATGAGTAGCGGTAACGGACATCGAACCGAGACGCCGGACGTCTCGCATATTCGCAACGTAGAAGTCACGCACGAGGCTAGTGACGTAAGTGTCCGCGGCGTGCTGACTTTTGTGGTCGTCCTTACGATTGCATGTGCCACGGTCTCTTTGGGACTGTGGTTTCTATTTAATTTTCTCAACGAGAAGAAAACGAAGGAGCGTCCGCCAGGCCCGCTGGCCATTCGAAACCTGAAGGAAGCGGACCGGCTGCCGCCCGAACCGCGTCTCCAGAGTTCGAAGGGGTTCGAGGTCAAACTCGAAAACGGGCAAGAGGTCAACCTGGAACTGGCGCATCCGCAGGCTGAATACGAAGTGTTGCGGAGACAGTGGCAGGAATCGCTTCAAACCGGCGTGAAAGACTCCACCGGAAAAGTGGTCGGAATGCCGATTGAACAGGCGATGAAGCAAGTGGTGTCTGGTGACGGTCTGCCAGTGAAGACGAAACAAGCCCCCGCCAAGCTCCAGGACTATGCGGTCAATGTTCCGTCCGCGTGGAGTTCGGGAAGAGAGCCGGTGACGTTGCGATGAGAGTCTTAATTCGTGTCCTGCTCATTCTGGTTTACTGCGGTGTGGCGTCGACGTCGTTTGCGCAGTTGAATCAACCGGGTCCGAGTTCGCCGCTCTACGGTGCGCGGCCATCAACCGGTGATCCCTCGACTGGTCTACCGACAGCGCTGCGCGACGTTCGTATCGAACAGAAGCTCAATCAGCAGTTGCCGCTCGATCTCGTCTTTCGCGACGAGAGCGGCGCGCAGGTGAAACTGGGTCAGTACTTCGGACAGAAGCCGGTGGTGCTGGCTTTCGTCTACTACGACTGTCCGATGCTCTGCACGCAAGTTCTGAACGGTATGGTTACGTCGTTTCGCGTGGTGCCGTTTGAGATGGGTAAAGAGTTTGACGTGGTGACGATAAGTTTCGATCCGCGCGAAACGCCCGAGCTCGCCGCGTCGAAGAAAAAGGTTTACGTCGATTACCTGCCGGAGAAGATGAAGGCGAGCGCCAGGAACGGCTGGCATTTTTTAACTGGCGATGCTGCGAACATTGAACGCATCACCGATGCGGCCGGCTTTCGCTATCACTACGACGAAAAGACGAAACAGTTTGCACACGCCAGCGCGATCATGGTCGCGACGCCCGAGGGAAAACTCTCGCATTACTTTTACGGCGTCAACTATTCAGCGCGTGACTTGCGCTTCGGGTTGATCGAGTCGTCGCAACACAAGATCGGATCCGTCACGGAGCAGTTGTCGCTCTATTGTTACCAGTACGACCCGACTAAGGGTACGTATGGCGCGGCGGTGATGCGCATTCTCCGGATTACAGGAGTGCTCACGTTTCTGGGGATCATTGCGTTGATCTTTTTCCTTAAACCGCGTAACCGGCAACAGGCCACCAGGAGTGCGGTCCAGTAATGCAGT
Source organism: Pyrinomonadaceae bacterium (assembly GCA_035491355.1). Classification (GTDB taxonomy): domain Bacteria; phylum Acidobacteriota; class Blastocatellia; order Pyrinomonadales; family Pyrinomonadaceae; genus PSRF01. Next base: position 4,060 of record DATJKO010000394.1, on the reverse strand, counting down.
CGTGGATTCCATTAATTCCTGATAGCGCTTCCTCGGTTTCGTGGAAGGTCGATGCGCTGTTTTTCTATCTGTCAGGTATCACGCTGTTTTTCACGCTACTCATTTCCGGCACGCTCATCTTCTTCGTTATTCGTTACCGGCGACGAACGCCGTACGAGATTCCGCGCCCCGTTGCCGGTTCGCACAAGCTCGAGACAGTCTGGACGGTCATCCCGTTCATAATCGCGATGACGATCTTCATGTGGGGAGTGTTCGTCTTTTTCGAGCAGTACAAGCCCCCGACAAACGCGATCGAGGTTTACGTGGTCGGTAAGCAGTGGATGTGGAAGCTGCAACACGCGACGGGCCAGCGTGAGATCAACGAGTTGCACGTGCCCGTCGGACGCAAGGTCAAATTAATCATGACCAGCGAGGATGTGATCCACGACTTCTTCGTTCCTGCATTTCGAACGAAGGCGGACGTCGTGCCCGGGCGGTACACCACGATGTGGTTTGAAGCGACGAAAGCCGGTCAGTATCACTTGTTCTGCGCTGAGTATTGCGGGATGAACCATTCAGGGATGACGGGATCGGTGATCGTGATGGAGCCCCGCGACTTTGATAACTGGTTGAGTGGAAACACCGGCAACATGACGCCCGCGACTGCCGGACAGCAGCTTTATCAAACGCTCGGATGTGCTTCGTGTCACGGAGCAAACGGCGAAGGCGGACGTGGTCCGGCACTGACTGGCACGTTTGGCAGTCAGGTATCGCTGGCGAATGGCGGGGCGGTGATTGCCGACGAAGCGTATCTGCGTGAATCGATCATCAATCCGCAGGCGAAAATAGTCACCGGATTCGGTCCGATCATGCCGACCTTTCAGGGACAGGTGAGTGAAGATCAGTTGATGCAGTTGGTGGCTTACATCAAGTCGTTGCACGTCGGCGGTCAACAGACGCCTGTGACAGCGGCGAGTCCGTCGCCGGCGCGCGCCGTGACCGCGCCGTCACCAACGCGGAACGCCAGGTGAGGAAGTATTTGTTGTTATCCGTGTTTAGCAAACGCGGGTTGAAGGAAGCGTAATGAGGCCAATAGAGTCATTTGAGTTGCCGTCGCCGTCGAAGGTCAACTACCTGAACGCGACATACGGCTTGAAGTCGTGGTTGTTGACCAAAGACCACAAGCGGATCGCTCTGCTTTACCTCGGCTCGATCACTTTCTTCTTCTTCGTCGGCGGCATTTACGCCTTGATGATCCGTCTCGAGTTGCTGACTCCGCAAGGCGATTTCCTTGCCTCGACCACCTACAACAAGGTCTTCACTCAGCACGGCATCATCATGGTCTTTTTCTTCCTCATCCCGTCGATTCCGGCGACGTTGGGAAACTTCCTGATCCCAATGATGATTGGAGCGAAAGATCTGGCGTTTCCCAGGATCAATCTGCTCAGTTGGTATATCTACTTGCTCGGCGGCATCGTCACGATCTACGCGCTGCTCGCCGGCGGCGTCGATACGGGTTGGACCTTCTACACGCCCTTCAGCACAACGTTTTCGAACTCTTACGTCGTCGCTACCGGTCTCGGGATCTTTATCAACGGCTTCTCTTCGATCCTGACCGGATTGAACTTCATCGTCACGATCCACACGATGCGCGCGCCGGGCATGACGTGGTTTCGCATGCCGCTGTTCATCTGGTCGCACTACGCTACCAGCCTGATCATGATCCTCGGCACGCCGGTGATCGCGATTACGGTGCTGTTGGTGGCGTTCGAACGCGTCGCGGGCGTTGGCATTTTCAACCCGAAACTCGGCGGCGATCCGATTCTGTTCCAGCACATGTTCTGGTTCTACTCGCACCCGGCGGTCTACATCATGGTGTTGCCGGGCATGGGTGTGATCAGCGAGTTGATCGCCAACTTTTCGCGCAAGAACATCTTCGGCTACAGCTTCGTTGCCTTTTCGAGTCTCGCGATCGCCGTGTTTGGTTTCCTCGTTTGGGGTCACCACATGTTCGTGACGCCCCAATCGGTTTACGCCGGAATGATCTTCTCGTTTCTGAGTTTCGCGGTGGCGATTCCGTCGGCGATCAAGGTGTTCAACTGGACGGCCACGCTTTACAAGTCGTCGATCTCCTACGACACGCCGATGCTCTATGCGCTCGGGTTCATCGGCTTGTTTACGATCGGCGGCATGACGGGATTATTCCTGGCGGCGCTCGCGGTCGACGTGCATGTAAGCGACACCTACTTCGTTGTCGCGCACTTCCACTACATCATGGTGGGCGGAACGTTAATGGCCTACCTCGGCGGGCTTCATTACTGGTGGCCCAAGATAACCGGAAGGCTTTATCCCGAAGGTTGGGGACGATTCAGCGCGCTGGTTATTTTCGTCGGCTTCAACCTGACGTTTCTGCCGCAGTTCGTCGCGGGTTATCTCGGGATGCCGCGACGCTACCACGCGTATCCGCCGGAGTTTCAGGTGTTCAATGTGTTGTCGACGGCGGGCGCATCGATTCTTGGTTTCGGAATGTTGATACCGGCGATCTACTTCGTGTGGTCCATGCGTTACGGCCGCCACGCGGAAGCAAATCCATGGCACTTGCCGGGACTCGAGTGGCGCACGCAGTCGCCGCCGCCGACAGAGAATTTCGAAACTACGCCGATCGTTACGTGGGACGCATACGAGTTTGCGCCGCCTGAAGAGACCGAGGTTGTAGGCACGCTGCGCGGCGAATATGACCGGGCGTAGGTAAGTTGGGGTGGGTTGGGAACACGGATAAGAGGACGATGATCGAGAGTCACGCGGCAACACCAGAGATTCACGGCCACCCGGCGCTGCAGCACCATTTCGAGAATATGGAGCAGCAGCGCGAAGCGGGTACGCTCGGCATGTGGATCTTCCTCGTCACCGAGATCATGTTCTTCGGCGGGATGTTCCTCGCCTACACGCTTTATCGAACGCTCTACCCGGAGGCGTTTGCCTCGGCCAGCAATCACCTCGACATCACACTTGGTGCGGTGAATACCGGCGTGCTGATCCTGAGCAGTTTCACGATGGCGATGGCGGTCTATTTCACGCAGATCCCGGCCAGCGCCGTGTCGTAGGCCGCGCGCGAGGGCCACTGCCGATGCGGCATCTCGCGCGTCGCAATCCCCGCCCGCCGCGCCCGCTCGAGCCCCGCCGCGCCCGGGACGTTGGAGATCACGACTGCGATCGTCGCGCGCAGGCGCCCCTCCGCGATCGCGTCGACGATCGCCTGGAGGTTGGAACCTCGCCCGGAGATGAGCACGCCGATCCGCGGCACCGAGTTTTCCACAATGGGGTCGGGTCTGTTTCCAGAAATTGCGATACGACAACGAGCCACGATGCAGTTTTTGCGATCCGCCTTTGCCCGCGGATCCGGCATCGCGCTTGCTGCCGCGACTCCATTATGCCCCGCAGGCGACGGTATGGAATGGGTGGATTCGTTTTCCACGTGCTGAATCGCGGCGCGCGCCGCGGCGTCCTGTTCGACACGCCCGACGACTACGACGCATTCGTGCGGCTTCTGCGACGTGCGGTCGAGGAGCGGCCGATCCGGCTACTGGGTTTTTGCGCGATGCGGACGCACTTTCATCTGCTGGTGTGGCCGGAAAACGACGAGCAGCTGCCGCGATTCATGCACTGGCTCACCGCAACGCATGCGCTCCGATGGCGCGACGCGACGGACACCATCGGCGAGGGCGCCGTCTACCAAGGGCGCTACAAGGCGATCCCGGTGCAGACCGACGAGCACTTTCTGCGCGTCGCGCGCTACGTCGAGCGCAATCCGCTCCGCGCGAGGCTGGTCGAGCGAGCGGAGGACTGGCGCTGGAGCAGTTTGTGGCATCGAGAAGTCGCCAGGGACGGCTTTCCGTTCGCAGAATGGCCGGTCGATCGGCCTGCGGATTGGATCGAACACGTAAATCAGCCGCAGACGATGGGCGAGCTCCTGGCGATCAGGCGGTGTGTGATCCGCGGTTGCGCGGTTGGTAACGCGAGTTGGCAGAAGGAGGTGGCGAAGAATCTAGGGATTCCCGGCTACTTCAGGCCGTCGGGTCGG
>DATJKO010000393.1:0-4302 GCA_035491355.1 Pyrinomonadaceae bacterium | reverse complement strand
AGCCGTTCTTCTGTTCACACTCTGGTGCATACCTGCTTCCCTACACGCGCAGTCGACAACCAAAGCTCCAGCCAAGGCTGGCCGCGGCACTGTCTCCGGACGCGTCACGATTAAAGACAAGCCCGCCGTTGGTGTGACTGTCGGTCTACGTCAGACGACGAACGGCATGCCGCTCGAAAAGGTCTACAAAGGTGTGACCGATCAGGAGGGCGTTTATCACATCACAAACGTTCCAGCCGGCGGTTACGACATCATGCCGGCAGCGCCGGCGTATGTGATGGATCAGATCGGCTTTCCCAGGGGAAAAACCGTACTCGTCGGGAACGATGAAAACGTCGAAGACATCAACTTCACACTGATTCGCGGCGGAGTGATCACAGGCAAGATCACGGACGTAGAAGGTCGTCCGCTCATACAGCATCAGGTCAGCCTGTATCGCACGAGTGACCTGGTCAGCGAACAGCGCCAGGTATTTGCCGCTAATAACGTGCAAACTGACGATCGGGGCATTTATCGGTTCTTCGGACTCATGCCCGGACGTTACAAGGTCGCCTGCGGCAGAGGTGAGGAACCGTTTGTCGCTACTTTCAGATCATCTCGCATCATCTACAAACAGGTTTTTTATCCGGACGCGACGGACCACAACAAAGCGACCGTAATCGACGTGAAGGAAGGTGGTGAGTCGACCAACATCGACATCTCGATGGGCGCTCCCGTGCAGACCTTCGCCGTCAGCGGCCGCGTCGTCGATGACAAAAACCAACCCTTCCCCAACATCCGTTTTGCCTTTCAGCGAATGGCCATGGACCGCTATGAAGTCGGCGATGGTAGTGCTGTGTCGAACAACCTGGGAGAGTTCGTGGCGGAAGGGTTGATGCCGGGTAAGTACGGCGTCGTGCTCTACGGAAATCAGAATCAGGATGTTCGCGTCGATCAGACGTTGTTCGACATCGTCGACCGAGACGTAGCTGGACTGACTGTCCGGCTCGTCAAAGCGTCGAGCATCTCGGGAGTAGTTGTACTCGAACCGGAAAACACCAGGGCCATGGCCAAGCTCACGCAGTTACAGTTGCGTGCGTACGTGAACTCGCCGTCCGGTGCACCTGCCTCGGGTAGTTCAACCTTTGGGACCATTGGCCCCGACGGATCGTTTCGTATTCCCGGCTTGTCGCCGGGTCAAGTGAATTTCTGGCTGTCGGCGCCAAACGAGCCGAACGCGCCCAAAGGCTTCTTAATGTTGAGAATCGAATACAACGGCGTCGCTGTGCCGCGCGGCCTCGAGATCAAGGATAACGATCAGCTCACCGGCGTGCGCATCGTCATGAGTTATGGAACTGCGTCTATCCGAGGCAATGTGACAATCGCCAATGGAGCGCTGCCGGACGGCAGTCGGATGTTTGTGCGAGTGATGAGGCAGGGGACCCCGCAGACGCCTGTCGCGAGTGCGATGGTGGATGCTCGCGGTCAGTTTCTGGTGGAGGGCGTACCCGCGGGCCTCTACGAAGTGATCGTGACTGCGTTTGTCCAAAACGGGAAAATCCAGGCCAACACGAAGCGCGAAGTGAACGTGCAGGACGGCATGGTGAACGAAGTTTCTCTCACGCTCGATGTAACGCCACTGCTGAAACCCTAAGGCGGTCTAAAAAAGATGCGCAAAGAAAAGTTTTTCCTCGCAACTGCTCTTATTCTCGTCGCTCTCACTTGCCGCTCGATCAGTGCGCAACAGCCAACAGCGTCGCCGGAGACGACTACCGAAGCGACGAGCGGCGAAATCACCGGACAGGTCGTCAACGATCGTGGCGAACCGATGGCAGGCACGACTGTTTTTGTTCGATCAATCGCCGCACCAAACGCGGGTCGGTCTACCGCGGCCGACATTGAGGGACGCTTTCGCATCACCGGTTTGGAGCCGGGCCTTTACACAGTTACCGGGTTTGCACCGGCCTATGTTTTTGACCAACCTGACTCAGACGTGGGGACCCGTTATTACCGCCTTGGCGATCAGGCGCGTATTGAAATGCTCAAGGGAGCAGTGATAACGGGAACTGTTACGAACGCAGCCGGCGAACCCGTTGTCGGCGTCAATGTTCGCGCGGTCAGAGTTCGTGACGCTAAAGGACAGACGGTTCGGTCTCTGCAATTCGGCGTCGTCGAACGCCCGACTGACGATCGCGGCATATACAGACTCTACGGGCTGACGGCCGGTGTCTACGTTGTCTGTGCGGGTGGTCTGGGGACCCAGTCGTATCAGATAAGTCCTTACGCCGGAGACGTCCCGACGTATGCGCCGTCATCTTCGCGTGATGCAGCCGTGGAGTTCACTATGCGCGGCGGTGAAGAAACCACTGCCGACATTCGTTATCGAAGCGATCCGGGTCGGATGATCAGCGGAACGGTAAAAACTGCCGTTAACACCAATGGCGCGTCTGTCGTGCTGACTTCGGTCGATGGAGGTTTCCTACCCGTCGCGAGCGCGTTTCAGGCACCCGGCGCGCGTGGTTTTGAACTCAACGGAATCGGCGACGGTGAGTACAACCTGATCGCGAATGAATTCGGAGTCAACGTGGCCGCGGTGAACACTGTTCCTGACGTATCGATCTCTGAGGTAAAGCGTATTTCAATCAAAGGCGCGGATATCACGGGGATTGAACTGATCACGCGACCGGCCGCGTCTATCAGCGGCAAGATTGCAATGGAACCTTCGAAGGCGCCCGAGTGTCAGGGCAAACGCAAGCCGTTACTGGCGGAGATGCTGGTCGACCTGCAACGACACGAGAAGGATGCGGAGACGATGCCTTCTTATATGCGGGGGATGGCCGGGCCGACTGCACCTGACGCAAAGGGCGGGTTTGTTTTCCGCAATCTGATAGCGGGACGCTATCGTTTCGAGCCGCGTTTTTATGCCCGTTACTGGTACCTCCAATCCATCTCGCTTACCGCGCCTGCTTCAACTGCCACTACCGCAGCGGCGAAGACGGCCGCGTCGAAATTCGATTCGGCGGCAAACTGGACCTCGCTCAAATCGGGCGACAAGATTACCGATCTAACGATCACGCTGGCTGAAGGCGCCGCGTCGATTCGTGGACGAGTGCCTGTCGCTGAAGGCGCAACGATTCCTTCCGGAGCCGCCGTCTACCTTGTACCGGCGGAGCCAGATAAAGCCGGCGACGTATTGCGCTACTCCATGACGACTGTCGCCGCTGATGGCACGTTCACGTTGAGCAATTTACCGCCCGGACGTTACTGGTCGCTCTTGCAGAACCCCGTTCAGGCCGAGCTCGCAACGTTGATGAAACTGCGATCACCCGAGTCTGCCGAAGCGCGTGCAAAACTACGTCGCGCAGCAGAATCGCAGAAGGCTGACGTGCAACTAAAACCTTGCGAGACGCTCGCTGACTATCAGCTGTCTCCTAAATAAAGGAACCATCGACCGCTAAATCTCCACCGAAAATCTGCATTTTCAGTGTTCTCAGTTGAGCGCCGGTGAAAACCTTGACGCTTCGCAAGGGAGCTTGCTAGACTCCAAGTACTTACCAATCAGGGCTTGCCGACGCGGTCAGCGTCGCTCAGAAATTTCCCCAAGACCAGCGCGTGCGGCGCAGTCTGATGTTTCAAATCGATGGAGGTGCATGGTGGGCTTCAAAGTCGGCCAGAAGGTCGTTTACCCGAATCATGGAATCGGGACCATCGAGCAAATAGAACAGAAGCAAATAGGCGCAACGCTCCTACCCTTCTACACGCTTCGTCTTGCTGCTAATAACTCCCTGGTCTTAGTTCCGGTTTCCAATGCTTCAGAAGTTGGCCTGCGAGCTCCAATCTCATCGGGCGAGTGCGAATTGCTTTTCAAAGCTTTGGCAGATGATTTTTCCTCCCCCGCTAATGATTGGAAGGATCGCTTCAAGGAATTCTCAGAAAAAATGCGAACCGGGGACATCTTCGAAGTTGCGGATGTACTCAAGCATTTGACCTATCTGAACAATATCAAACCTCTCTCTTTTCGTGAGCAACGCATGCTCGAACGTTCACGCTACCTGGTGATTTCCGAACTGGCAGCCGTCTGCCGCCAGCCGGAATGCAACATCGAGCCTCGTGTCGATCAGGCACTCGCGCGTGCGCAATCCAAACACGAGAAGCGTCCCGTGCGTGTCCGTGCAGCCGGAGCCGCAGCAGGTCATTAATCAACTGTCTCTTCTTCATCCGTGTTCCCATTCGAGCCGAGAACACAGACGGTGGTCTGCCTCTGAATCACCTCCGTGCTATGATTTTGCCTCCGCACGCGCATGGCAGAACTACCAAGTAACT
>DATJKO010000392.1:0-3715 GCA_035491355.1 Pyrinomonadaceae bacterium | reverse complement strand
TGGAAACCACACGACAACATCGTCCTCGCCGTCGGTTATCGGGCGAATGCCGGTGAGGAATACAGGCTGTTGACGCTGAACGGTATGCCGGTGCCGGACGAAGTCAGAAACAGTAGCGACTACACGAAGTATGCGCCGGGGGCGACGTCGAGTGGCGTTGAATACGTCTCGTCAGTAGCGAATGTTTTCCGGCCTGAGTCGCAGACGGAGTTCAAGATCGTCGACACTGATACCATTCAGAACCGGCGCACGGTTGTTTACGAATACGTGATCAAGCGAGACCTTTCGTCGCTCCAGTTGATCAGTTCGGGCGCGCGAGCGATTGTCGGTTCGCGGGGCCGCATCTGGATCGATCGCGAGTTGGATCGCGTGTTGCGCTTCGAACAGATCGCGACTGAGATACCCCGGGATTTCCCGATGACCGGTGCAGAGACTCTGATTGATTACGACTGGGTCACGATCAATGAACGAAAGTACCTGCTGCCGATTCATTCGCAGGTGCTGATCACGAGTAACCAGGGACAAGCGATCGTCCAGGACCGCAACGACATTCGGTTTCGCAGTTATCAGAAGTATGGTGCGGAGTTGAAGGTCATCGACGAGGTCGGCGAAGACGACGAACCCGTCGAACCCGAGCCACCACCCAAGCCCAAACCCGACAAACCCATCCGCCCACCACAGTAATTCGGCTTTAGATCTGTGTTCTCTGGAGAGTGACCTAATGTGTACACGCGGGTCACTCGTGTGTTTCCAGCCGTGGACAGGAGGACGCCTTGCAAATAACGAAACCCCTTTAGTTACTGCCCTCCGACCTCTGTGGAGTTTCGGTACACATCTTGCTCATCCAGGCGACGGTGAAAGTAGGAGAATGCCTGTGATGAAGCGCCGTATTTTAATCGTTGACGACGACACGACCATCACTCAACAACTGTTTTGGACGTTGAGTGAAGAGTACGACGTCTTCACCGCCAACGATCTCCCTACCGCCATGCGGCGCGCTACTTTTTACAAACCAGACATCTCCATACTCGATCTGCAAATGCCTCCCGAACGAGATACCTCCGCCGGCATGCGCTTGCTCGAATTCCTCAAAGGACACATGTCGCATTCGAAAGTGCTGATCATGAGTTCAAACAGCACCGCCGAAGTACAAAAGTCCTGTATAGAGGCGGGTGCCGACGGCTTTTTCGCCAAACCATTTGCGATCGAGGACATGCTTGCGAGTATTTGCAGATTGATGCCTGTACATCGACTCGAAATGTTTGCGCAGATTCTTTGATATCCGGACGCCTCCCACCGCAGCGTCCGTAAACACCGGAAGATGAAATCCCTCTTCATCGTAAGGTGTGCTCGACAGGCCTCGGAGACCGTATCCCACTACGATCACCGAGGCCGATTTTTTTTATCCGTGTCCCCGTGATGTACAATCCGCCGTAGTGAGTGAAGCAAGCGACAAGGTACGTGGAATAAGTGAGCTCCCCGTATTTCCGTTACCGGTGGTCCTATTTCCCGGTGTGCCTTTGCCGCTACACATCTTCGAGCCGCGCTACCGGCAGATGCTCAAAGACATTCGCCCCGGTAATAATCTTTTCTGCGTCGCTTATTTCGATCCCCACACGACCGAACACGAGGTGCCGCCCGCCGGCCATATCGGCTGCGTCGCCGAGGTGACTGAGACACAAACGTTTCCGGACGGGCGGTCGAACATCCTGACTCTCGGTCTGATTCGATATCGGATCGACTCATACGTCGAGCGCGGAGATCCGTATCTCGTCGCCCGCGTGAGCTATTTCGAAGACGACGAAGAAGATGAAGGATCGCTGGGCAATCCCGCGCGGGAAGTGGCTGAGACTTTCACGCGCATCGCGCAGGCCGTCCGGACGTTGAACGACGAGCGCAGCAATCTGCCCGACATCTCGAACACCGAACCGCAGCGACTGTCGTTTCTCGTCGCGGCCGCGATGGAGATCGATGCGGAAGTCAAACAGGATCTGCTGGAACTGACGTCGACCTCGACCCGCCTCGAACGGCTTCGGGGGATGCTTTCGCTTGCAGTCAAGGGTTACGAAGAAAGAGCACGCATGCACGAGCTTGCCAAAGGCAACGGTCATAGCGGCAGAAAGATAGATCTTGATGAGTGAGCGAGTCAGCATCCGCGTGCTGTTCTTCGGAGCCGCGCGCGACGTCGTGGACGCGAACCCGCTTGAGATCTCACTCGACGCACCGGCGACAGTCGCGAGCGCGTTTCGGCATCTCGTTGGCAGATTTGCGCTACTTGAACGCTTCGGACGTTCGTTGCTGTTTGCCGTTAACCAGGAATACGCCACGCAGGACACGCAACTGAACGACAACGACGAACTCGCTGTGTTTCCGCCAGTCAGCGGAGGGGCAGATGTTTGCGACTACGTCTGTCCGCTCGATTTTTTTGAGCTGACGACGGAACCCATTGATGTGGGCCAGGTGGCGCGACGTGTCGTCCCGCGCGAATGTGGTGCGACTGTGACACTCGACGGATATACGCGCGAATGGACGGCCGGCCGAAAGACGCTATACCTCGTGTACGAAGCGTACGACACCATGGCGTTGACGGAGATGCAGCGTCTGGGTCGCGACGCGCACAAGCGTTTTGAGATAGCGCATGTCGGTATCGTGCATCGCACGGGTCGTTTGGAGATTGGGGAGACGAGCGTCGTCATCGCCGTCAGCGCGCCTCACCGTCGGCCCGCATTTGAAGCTTGCGAGTGGCTCATCAAGGAACTGAAACGCACGGTTCCTATTTGGAAGAAGGAAGTTTACGAAGACGGTGAAGAGTGGGTTGGCGCGCAGGAATAGTAGCCACAAAAAGGCACAAGAAACACAAAAAGATTCTCTGAACTAGGCGCAGGTTTTGATTAGACGCGGGGTTTGGCTCCTCGCCCTAAGAAGAATCTCTCGAGTAATGAGATTTCTTTTTGTGTTTTCTTGTGCCTTTTTGTGGCTAAAGCAACGAGGTCACCAGAGTCGAAACTCCGGTGACCTCGTTTTGTCTATGGAAGTGCTGTCTGAACTACGGCAGCGCTTCGATGTTGAAGAAGAACTTGAACGAGCCAGAATTCTGGACGCCAAGTAAGAGTTGGAGGTTGACGCTCGCTCCGTTCGCCAATGGCGTACCCAGGGTGATCGTTCCAGCGGTCCAACTGCTATTGAGCGCGCCACCCATCGGTTGACTAGGCGGTGTCTCCAGCGTGGTTCCCTGGACAGTGATGGTACACGGCGTTGCGGCCGAACCATTCGACGCCAGACACGTTGACGAATCCTGAATACCGCTGACGGTTATAGCACCCGAGCTTATGGCTCGGAGATCCGCGACTGCCCCAGTGCCTAGCGCGCTGATGTCGACAATCCGGAACCGCAACTGAGTAACAGGCGCGCCGGTCGTATTCACAAACCGCCGCCTGATTGACAGTGTGCCGGTTGCGCCATTCGGCACCGATATCGAGTTGTCGCGAACCCGATTCGGTGAGCCGTTCGCGCCTACCGTTGAATCGAGCAACAACGTAAAGATGTCGGTGTTGAATCTGGCACTTCCGAGACCCTGCGGTCCGGGAGCTCCCAGACGCTGTCCGGCAACCGTAACCGCACCGGTGGTTTCGACAAACACCATGTCTTCGGCGTTGTTGTTCGAGTCCTTCGTCAGACCGTTCGTCGGACACGGACCGAACTGCGACGGATTACC
>DATJKO010000391.1:0-6636 GCA_035491355.1 Pyrinomonadaceae bacterium | reverse complement strand
ATGAGGACGCCTTTGCTGAATTGGTTAGTCGTTATCGAAACCAGATCACGAGCTACATCTACCGCATGACCAGCGATTATGACAATGCCGTCGATCTGGCCCAGGAGACCTTCGTCAGGGTTTACCGGGCGCGAGATAGATACCAGAGAAGTTATGCGTTCTCGACTTATATCTATCGCATCGCTACGAACCTGGCGATCAGCGAGTTGCGCAAACGCAAACGGCGCAAACTGGTTTCGCTGACCGGCTTCTTCCAACCGAGCGACGGCGGGGAACCGCAGGAACTGAATCCCCCTGACACCCGCCCGTTGCAAGACTCGGAGTTGGTCGACGCCGAACGCCGGAACGCAGTCCAACGCGCGATTGGCACATTGCCGGAAAAGTACCGCGCTCCGTTGATCCTGCGCGACGTTGATGGCCGCAGCTACGACGAGATCGCGAGAATTCTGGAAACGAGCGAAGGTACGGTGAAATCGCGAATCAGCCGGGCGCGAGGCTTCCTGCGCGAGAAGATGCGGGCTTATTTGTAGATGAGGAAATTATGAAGGAAACAAAATGTGAAATAGTTCGTCGCGAGCTCGAAGAGCTGAAGCTGACGGATGAGTGCAGCGTAGGTGCAACCCAGCATCTGCGCGATTGCGCAGACTGTCGTGAGTTTCACCAGAGGCAAACAAAGCTGCGCCAGATCGTCGGCAGTTTGGGTACAGTGGAAGCGCCACCCGATTTCGACTTTCGCTTGCGCGCTCGCTTGGCGAATGAGTCTCCCGCCGGTGGTTTTCATCTGAGATCGATGCAGTGGTCGTTCGCGAGCAAAGGCTTTGCCGTTGCGGCGGCTGCGCTGCTGTTCGTCGTGGGCGTGGTTTACTTCAAGAACATCGTTAGCCTGAAGCAGAGGGCGACAAACGAAGTCGCTGAGCAACGAAATCAGCCCGGTCAACCAGCGCCGAGGCCGGTTGAACCAAGACCAGTTGTAAGAGACGAAACGCCGGCCATAGCTTTGAATAACACAGAGAATGGTCCAAGCCGAGTCAAAGCTGGGGAGCGGAGAGTGACGGCGAGAGCCCGGTCGCTAGTCGCAGTTGATTCGAGCAGCGAACGCGCGATCGTCCTTTCGAACTCTCAGCCATATTCGATGATCTTCCCGATCGATGCTTCGCTTCAGTCTTTCAAAGTCTCACTGGACGATGGGCGCGGCAATGCGCGGACGATTTCAGTGCCGACGCTCACGTTTGGATCGCAGAGACTAGTGCCGGTGGCAACTCAGTTTCCGCCGAAGAATGTTTGGTAAAGAGCAATAAGATGGTTGTAGTAATCAAAAGGCAAGTCGCGACAATCACGATGCTCGCGTTGTGTTGTGTCGCGACGATGGCGCAGGCTCCCGCGCAACCTCCCAGGAAATCAGCGCCGGCGTCGCGTGTGAGTCAGCGCGGCGATAAGCAGAACACGCCTCAGGTTGTTACGATCGTTCATCGCTTGAATGGTCTGAAGCTGTTTCGTGTGTTGCTGCGATCCGAACAACAGGCGATGGCACTTGCCGGTCTCGATTCGGATTTCAAGTTGCTCGAAGACGTACACACGAACGTGATCGCCGGCGTGGCGATGGACGACGGCCAGACAATCGCCGCCTGGTTACCGGAAGCCGACATCGAACTTGGTCCATCGGACTATCAGGGCTCGACGCCGGAGGTTCCGGCGGTACCAGCGGTGCCCGGCGTTCCGTCAGTGCCTTCAGGAACTCCGGTCAGTCCGTGGGATGGAGTGAGAGGTAGTTTCTTCGCGCCGCCCGACGTGACTGTAATCGGAGCAGATGGAAAGCAGGTCGTTGCCAAATACGTCGGATTTGACGCGGTGACGGGGTTATCGATTCTGAAGCTTATTGATAACAGTCTCCCGGCAGCGGGGACGATCAAGGACGAGAAGGTTGCTGACGGCGAGAGTGTGCGGTTGCTGGGTCCGGAACCGGTCAGCGGTCAACGCGGATTGTTGAATTCCAGTCTGTACGTGCGCATCGGCGCGACCGAGGGAAGAGTATTCGACGTACGTCGCGCGCCGACGGGAGGAATCGCGCGGTTCAAAGTGATGTCGCCGCGTCTGTCGCAAGCAATCATCGGTGGTGTTGCAGTCAATGCTGCTGGTGAGACCGTGGGAATCGTGACTGGTCTCGAGGGTGGTGAAGCTAGCATTTTGCCCGCTGAGATAATCCGACGCGCAGTCGAACGTGTGGTCGCGCGGCAGGCAAGTGTGCCGAAGCCGTATCTCGGTGTCAGAGGCGAAGCGGTAGCTGAACTCAAAGTCGGTCAGATGCTCAATCACGGTTGGCAGCCCGAACGCGCAGCGACGCTCACGTACGACCACCGCGGCATCCTCGTCACCTCCGTCGTGCCCGGAAGTCCCGCGGACCAGGCGGCACTGCAAGCCGGAGACGTGATACTGAAAGTGAACGAGTGGGCAATTCAGAACGGCGATGACTTCACCTGGTTCCTGGACCAGGCTGGTCCGAGCAGCATGGTTTCGTTCACCGTTGCGCGTCCCGATAGTTTGGTAAACAAGGCATTCGAGGTGAAGTTGAGTGCGACGTTGGATCAGGGACGCGAATTCAAACGTCGTGTTGCTCGCAGAGCAAGAGGAGACAGCTCTGATGATTCGGAGCGCTTTGTTTCGCTGACCGATCAGGGTATCGAGACGATTACGTTGCGCGCGCCCGTGGCCTCGCAACTCGGCACCACCGCCGGTCTCCTGGTGGTCTATGTCGAACCAGCGACAGCCGCCTTCAAAGCTGGTCTCCAACCCGGCGACGTCATTAAGTCAATTAACGGCCAGGCCCTCGCCACCTTCCAGCGTGCCTTCACATCGCAGTTAAATCAGCCGACAACGTTCACGTTCGAGGTCGTGCGCAACAAGCAAAAGCGCACCGTGACCGTGACGAACCCCGCGAAGAAAAAACAGTAAATCCCAGCCTTATACGGATGTCGCAGCCGTGTGATACCCTTACCGCCCATGTTCCCAGAGGCTGTTGCGCGGTATCACGAATTACTCGCCAATAATGAACTCGCCGAAGAGTCCCGGGCGATGCTCGATGATGGACTCGAGAAGGCTAAGCTCATTTTTGGGGGGCGGCGATTGTCGCCGTACCTGCGTCCGCACTTCGTTTCCGAGACTGACTTCGCGCGGATTTGCCGGATCTGTGAGACCGTCTGGTCGGCGATTCAGAAGGTCAAGGATGCCGCCGTCGCGGATGACACGATCATCGACGATCTGGGGTTGACCAGCATTGAGCGGGAACTGGTCGCAATCGATCCCGGTTACACCGCAGTTTCGCCAACCTCGCGACTCGATTCATTCCTGACCAGTGCTGCTTACAGCTTTGTAGAGTTGAACGGCGAGAGCCCGGCCGGTATTGCTTATGCCGATGCCGCGTACGACATCTTTTCGAGTCTGCCGGTGATGAAGCAGTTCTCCACTGACTATAATGTGCGAGCTCTTTATGGGCGCCGGTTCATGCTCGATGTCTTACTCGAGTCGTACGAAGAATACCTGGGCCGCAAACCGGAACGTCCACCGTGCATCGGGATCATCGATCTCGCCGGCGTGCCGACGGTGAAAGAGTTTGAACTGTTTCGTGAATTCTTCGAGCAGGCCGGTTACCCCGCGCTCATCTGCACGCCGCAGGAACTCGAATTCAAGAACAACCGCTTGAGCTACGCAGGTCAGGAGATCGACATCGTTTACAAGCGCCTGCTCGTTAACGAGTACTTGCCGATCATCCGTGAATACCCCGCGCTGCTCGACGCGTATCGCGCCGGAGCGATCTGCATGGTGAACAGTTTTCGTTCGAAGCTGATTCATAAAAAAGCACTCTTCGCAGTGCTCACCGACCGCAAACACGCGCACCTGTTCACGGAAACGGAACTCGACGCGATTCACTCGCACGTGCCGTGGACGCGAATCGTCCGTGACGAACCGTCCGACTATCGAAATCAGAAGGTCGACCTGCTCGAGTTCATTCGCAACAACAACGAGCGGCTCGTACTAAAACCAAATGACGACTACGGCGGTCACGGAATCACTATTGGCTGGAACGCCGGCGAGGCAGATTGGGAAAAGGCGATTCAAAGTGCGCTGGCCAACGGCGACTACCTGGTCCAGGAGCGAGTGCCGACCGCGCGCGAGACGTTCCCGGCGTTGACCGGCGACGGACGCATCGAGTTTGCCGAGCAGTTGGTCGATCTCGACCCATTGTTATTCAACGGCAAAGTGGGTTCCGCGTTCACACGATTGTCCGCAACTGAGCTCGCGAACGTCAGTTCCGGCGGAGGCATGGTACCCACCTACATCATCAGCCAAAAATAACGAAAACGGGTACAATTCAAGACCCAATTCCCTCAACGAGGAGGACAGGCGTGGCCGACGACGTCGAAGACGGATCTCAATTGCAGGACGAACGCAGAGCTCACGATCGTTCGCGGCTGATACTGGACATTTATTTCGACGGCCAGGACGTCACCGGAGTCGCCAGCACTAAAGACATCAGTCCCGGCGGACTCTTCATGAACACGCAGGCGACGATTCCCGAGGGCGCGTTCCTCATGGTGCGCATACCTTTCAGCACGGACGTGCAGGTTGTTTGCAACGCAGAAGTGATCTATAGCAATCCCGGTCAGGGCGTCGGCTTGAGATTTCACGACGTTCCTGACGAAGTTCGAGCGGTGCTCGAACGAGAAGTTTCGAAGCATGAGTAAACCCGCTGCCTCGATGACTCCACTGAAGTGGGAAGATCTTCCTTCCCAAACTCGCGAACTCCTGCACGGCAAACTCGCCGGCCTGTGGGAAGCGCCGACCGATGCGGCCGCATTCGAGTCCTGGGCCATCGACAAACAACAAGCAATGTTGCTACTGGTGGACCGCATCGAGGCAAAGGGCCTTTGGCATCTGATCAAGCGAATCACAAATATCTACGGCGAGGGCGGGGTCGGAATGCGGTTCGACGCGTGGCCGATGATCGAGTCGACGCTGAGGCGGCGTCGTGATTTCACGCGGTTGATGGCCAACCATAAAGATACGACCGGCGGCTTTTACGAAAAAGAAAGAGGCGACGCCGTGCTGCATTTTTTGTATCAGGAAGGTGAACCGCGGACTTGGTACGTACACTTCGATCTGTACAGCCCGATCCACTCACCCGGAAGCGCCCTCAAACATTTGCGCCATGAGTTCCTGGGGAAGGTCACGCCCAACTGGGAAATGATCGCGAAACACCTGAACAACGGTTAGACTGAGAGGACAAATGTTCGATCAATTCACGCTCGGCATCGAAGAGGAATTTCAGATTGTAGATCCGCAAACACGAGAGTTGCGGTCGCACGTCGCCGAGATCCTCGAAGAAGGCAAGATGCTGCTTGGCGAGCAAATCAAGCCGGAAATGATCCAGTCGATGGTGGAAGTCGGCACGGGCATTTGCCGCAACATCCAGGAAGCGCGCGCCGACATCACGCGCTTGCGTGGCATCATCGCCGGACTCGCGAAGAAGAACGGGCTGGTAATCGTCGCCGCCTCGACGCACCCGATTTCCCGCTGGCAGGACCAGAAGATATTCGACGACGAACGTTACGAACTACTAATCCAGGAACTCCAGACAGTTGCTCGATCGCTTTTGATTTTCGGACTGCACGTACACGTTGGCATGGCGGATCGCGAACGCGGGATTCACATCATGAACGCCGCGCGTTATTTTCTGCCGCACGTGCTTGCGCTCTCGACGTCGTCGCCGTTCTGGATGAGCCACAACACGGGGCTCAAGTCGTATCGCACCGAAGTCTTCAAACAATTTCCGCGCACGGACATTCCCGATCACTTCGATTCTTACAGCGGTTTCCAACGCTACGTGGATCTGCTGGTCAAGACAAAGTGCATCAACGACGGAAAGAAGATCTGGTGGGACATCCGCCCGCACCCGTACTTCCCGACACTCGAGTTTCGCGTGTGCGACATTCCAACGCGCGTTGACGACACCATCGCGATCGCGGCGCTGTTTCAGGCCATCGTCGCGAAGCTAAACACCCTGATCGACAAGAACCTCGGCTTCCGGCTTTACCGGCGCATGCTGATTCAGGAGAACAAGTGGCGGGCGGTGCGTTACGGTCTCGAGGGTAAAATGATCGATTTCGGTAAACAGACGGAAGTGCCGGTGCGCGATCTGGTGCTCGAACTGCTCGAATTTGTCGATGACGTCGTTGACGAGCTTGGTTCGAGAAAAGAGATCAACCACGTACACACCATACTCGAGCGTGGCACGTCTGCGGATCGACAGCTGCAAATCTATCGCGAAACGAACGATCTGAAAGCCGTGGTTGACGATCTGATTGAGTTGACGATGGAGAATGTAGAGATACTAACGCCGCCTATACCGGTGCCTACAACGACAACGTCAACGATCTCCAAATAGATAGTGTTGCCAGAGCATTCGTGCGGCGACGGCGCGATAAGGACGCCATCGCTCGGCAATCCGTTCGAGCTCAACGGGCGTAGGCTTCACTTCCAGTTTCCACAATTCTTTCACTGCCACCGCCAAAGCCAAGTCGCCCGCGGGCCAGATGTCTGCCCGCCGCATCGCCATCAGCAAGTAAATGTCGGCGCTCCACG
>DATJKO010000390.1:0-7494 GCA_035491355.1 Pyrinomonadaceae bacterium | reverse complement strand
CGTGTACTCACACAACAACTCCCAGGCAGCGGCTCTGTTCATTGGTCGTTTTTCGTCTGTCATTTCTCATTTGTCATTGGAACCAAATGAAAAATGAGAAACGGGAAATGACAAATGGAAAACGATCAGTCTCTTGCGCCGGTGGCAAGATAACCCGGTCGCGCGCGAATCACAACATCCTTTCGCGTGGTGGTCACTTTGATCCGCCGGTAACGCTGGTCGTGCTCCTTGTTGGCGGGATAATAGCCCAGCAGGTACTGCGTGCGCAGTTCGTTGGCGATCTGGGCGAAGGCGTCAGGCAAGTACTCGAGTCTGTCGGCGCGCAGAAGACGTCCGCCAGACTTTGTGGCGAGTGCGTCGAGGTACTTGTCAGCCTTGGCGTACTCGAGGTCGAGCATGGCGGAGATCGAGTCGTCCGGACGACGTGACGTTCTTCGACTCGTGGTTGATGAAGGATCAGGTTGACCCGGAATACTTCGGCGATCGGGAAGGCGTTGGCCGGGAGGAGTTCGGTCGGCGTCCGGTGGAATGTTTCCCGGAACCTGGTTCGGATCGTTGGGATTGGGCTCACGCCGATCGCGTCCGATTTCGCCTTCGCGGCGACGGCGCATTATGTCTTCAGGTAGCGGTAGACCGAGTGGGCCTGTGCGACGTTGCGTTCCCGTCGTGGGCACCGGATCGCCACCGGGAAATGTAGGTGGAGTCGTGCCGCTTGGGGGCGCCTGGATCACGTCCCGTGTCGGCAACGTCGGTGAGATTTGTTCAGACTGTTGGCGCGCCAGTGCTTCGGTGGCGGCGCGAGTCTCGTAGCGAATCGGATAAACGATCACGCCTTCTTCGTCGAGGTTACGAAGCGTGCCGTCAAACGTCGCTGAATCGCTATGCCAGTCGACTCCGTCAGTAAAAACGACGATCGCTTTGCGTCCCTTGATCGCGCGAATGGTGTTCAGGGCGAGTTCGAATGCGTCGTAGACCTTGGTTCCCTGTCCGGATCGTGCGCTGTTAATGGCAGTCTTCAGCGTTTCGCGGTCACTGGTGAATTCGTTCAAGTCACGGACTTGATCGTCAAACGTAATGACCTTAACCCTATCTGCCGGTCGCAACTGTTGTACAAAGATGTATGCGGCGTTCTGGATATGGCGCAACTTTTCCTGCGTGCTGGCGCTGGTATCGAGCATCAGGATGACGTGGAATGGAGCGGCGATCTTTCCGAAAAACGATATATCGTGCGGCACGCCGTCTTCCGAGATGGTGAATTCTTCCTTGCGCAGATCGGCTATGTAGAGTCCGTCTCGCGACGTTGCAATTACGGGAACAGTGACGAGATTGGTGTCAGTCTTGACGGTTTCGATGTCGTCAGGAGGTTCCGGCGGCGGAGTACTCGATGGCTTGGCTTGGCCGAATGCGACCGCCAGTGCCATCGTCAAAACCGACAAGACTGACAGAAAGCGACGCGATACAGAAGCAACCATCACAGCCCTCCTCACGCAACCCCTAATTTCGAACTTAGGCTTAGAACAACGAAGGAATAGTACGGCGCTAGGATGTTAGCGGTCAGCATAGCGTTTCCCCGAATGGGTGACTACTATTCGTGGCTACTGATGAGTTTGACTAAGATTCCCGCAAAGGCGCAAAGACGCAAAGAAAGGAAAAGAACACCCTGAATTCATTGATTCTCTTTGCGCCTTTGCGCCTTTGCGGGAGCCTATACTGTCAAACTGCACCATACTGTATTCGGCTAAGCCGTGGTTAAGAAACACGGATTTAGGCTAGAATGCGATTCCGGTTTATCCCTAATGAGGTCCTTACTGTTCGCAGTTTTGGCGGCGTATCTGATAGCCGCGATCCACTCAATTCTGGCGTTCGTCAACAAGAGACGGTCGCTCCAGCAGGTCGCGCAGTGGTCGATGGCCATCGGATTTGTGCTGCACACCGCCACGCTCATCGACGACTGGGCAGTCGACGGACACTACCCTTTGTTTGGTCAACGGGAGACGCTGTCGTTTCTGGCGTGGGCCCTCGTCGCGGGATACGCACTCGTACTCTATCGATATCAGGCGCAGGCTGTGGGCGCGTTTGCGATGCCCTTGATCTCCATCCTGACCTTTCTGGCACTTCTCATAAGTCCGGATTCTGCGGTGTCCGCCGCGAAGTTCTCGACGACGTGGCTCTTTCCGATCCATACCACGATGCTGATCTTCGCTTACGCGGCATTCTTCATCGTCTTCATGGCCAGTGTGATGTACTTGCTTCAGGAACGGGAACTTAAACTGAAGACGTTCAGCGGCTTCTTTTATCGTCTCCCTGCGCTCAGCACAGTCAACGAAATCGCCACGCACGCCGCGGCGCTCGGTCTCACGCTGCTCACCCTCGGACTGGTCGCAGGTGTGTTCTGGAACTGGTCGTTGCACGGGCAAATGTGGCGAAACGATCCAAAAGAGATTTTCGCTGTGCTGACGTGGCTGCTTTACTTCGTCCTCGCGATCTATCGCTCGACTGCAAACTGGCGCGGGCGTCGAGCGGCGTGGTTGGGAGTATTCGGCTTCGTGCTCGTGCTGTGCACTTTTCTCGCTGCACCGTTGTTAGGCAGTTATCACGTGTTTGGTATGGCGCTTTTATAACTTGAATGGGGTCGCTTAACCGATGTCCATCATCCTGATCGGACTCAATCACAAGACAGCTCCGGTTGAGATCCGCGAACGCCTCGCGCTTGACGATGCGGCGTGCGCGGCGGGACTGCGCAGTTTAGTAGACGGCGAAGTCGTGCGTGAAGGACTGATCGTCTCAACGTGCAATCGCGTCGAGATATTGAGTGCGACCGCAAACGATCAGATCGAATTTGGTGCGGGACGAGTAACGCAGTTTCTCGACACGTCAGGCCAGTTGCCGCCGGGATTTCTGAACGATCATTTGTATCGCCACACGGACGAAGAAGCAGTTCGACATGTGTTTCGCGTAGCTTCGTCACTGGATTCGATGGTCGTGGGCGAACCACAGGTGTTGGGCCAGGTCCGGCATGCGTATTCACTGGCAGTTGAAGCCGGGACGGCGGGAAGAGTTCTCAACCGGCTGGTCCATCACACGTTTCGTGTCGCCAAACGGGTGCGGACGGAAACGGGCATCGCCGCCAGCGCTGTTTCGATCAGCTACATGGCGGTCGAGCTCGGCAAGAAGATCTTCAGCTCGTTGAAAGGCTCGACGGTGATGCTCATCGGGGCCGGCGAGATGGCGGAACTCTCGGCCAAACATCTCTTGAACGCCGGCGCGTCGCGCGTCCTGATCGTTAATCGAACTGAAGCGACAGCGCAGCAACTCGCGAATCAAATCGGCTCAGCGACCGTCGTTCCATTCGAACACCTCGACGACTCGCTGCACGACGCAGACCTGGTGATCTGTTCGACCGGTGCACCGGACTACGTGCTCAAAGAAGAACACTTGCGGAAAGCGACTGCCCGACGTCGTAAACGGCCAACTTGCCTGATCGACATCAGCGTCCCGCGCAACATCGACCCCGCCTGCGCCAAGGTTCGGAACGTTTTCCTGTTCGATATCGATGACCTCGAGAACGTTATCACTTCGAACATTCGTGAGCGCGAACGTGAAGCGGAACGCGCTGAACTGATCGTGCAGTCTGAAGTGATGCAGTTTCAGCAGTCGCTGCGGTTGATGGACGTCGGGCCGAGTATCGGTGCGATGCGCGAGCAGTTTCAGGATGTGGCGCGAGCGGAGTTGGCGCGGCAACGAAAGAAACTCGGGCCCCTAACGAAAGAGCAGGAAGCTGCGGTCGAGTCACTGCTGATGTCGACCGTGAACAAGATTTCCCATCCGATCTTGAACCAGATGCGACGCTTCTACGGAGCGAGCGATGCGGACGCCTCTCAGGCGCCAGCCGATCTATTTGATCTCGAGGAGTAGTCGCGTTATGTCTCGCTCGTTAATCATCGGTTCGCGAGGATCGAAGCTTGCCCTCTGGCAAGCAGAACAAGCCAAAGCCCGCCTGCTGGCGCTTAATCCGGAAATAGAAGTGGGCATCGAGATCATCAAGACGACGGGAGACGTTAAGCCCGATCCGTTGTCGGTGATTGGCGGTAAAGGCGTGTTCACGAAGGAACTCGAAGACGCATTGCTAGACAGGCGCATCGATCTCGCGGTGCATTCGTTGAAAGATTTGCCGACAGTGCTGCCGGATCGTTTGACGATCAGCGCGATTTGCGAGCGAGACGATCCGCGCGACGCGTTGGTTGTTCGTGACGACTTGAAGGGACGCAGCGGTTCGATTCTGAATTTGCCGGAGAACGCAGTGGTCGGAACGTCGAGCCAGCGTCGGGTCGCACAGTTGAAGTCGTTGCGTGGCGATGTCGTCGTGAAGGACGTCCGCGGTAACGTGGACACGCGTCTGAGGAAGCTGGATGAGGGGCAGTACGATGCGTTGCTACTGGCAGCGGCTGGTTTGCGGCGACTGGAGTTGCAAGACAGGATCAATGCGGTGATTTCTCCGGAGGAGATGGTGCCGGCGGTGGGCCAGGGAGCGATCGCCATCGAGACTCGCGCTGATGACGAATTCGCGATCGATACAACCGGCGCGTTAGACCACGAAGCGACACGACTCTGCTGTTCAGCGGAGCGGACGTTTCTTCGGAGTCTTGGCGGCGGCTGTCAGTTTCCCATTGCCGGTCATGCGATCATCGACGAGGACCTACTAAAACTCGACGGTTTGGTGGCGCTGCCCGACGGCTCCAAGATCTTACGGGCGCAACTGTCAGGTCCTTCAGCCAACCCGGAGCAAATCGGATCTTCCCTTGCGGAGCAGTTGATCAGCCTCGGCGCCAATTCCCTGCTCAATTCGCGTTAACTATGAAAGAGCTGGCGGGACGAACGGTCGTTGTCACTCGCGCCGCCTCGCAGGCGGAACCTCTTGTCGCCGCCCTTAAAAACTTCGGCGCGACCGTCATCTCCTGCCCCACCATCGAAATCGCCGAACCGGAAAGCTACGAACGGCTCGACGAAGCGATCGATCACCTCTACGGCTACGACTGGCTCATCTTCACCAGCGCCAACGGCGTCGAATACTTCCTGCGTCGTTTGCAGACCCGCAACATCGGCGTCGAAGAACTCGACGAACTCAAAGTCTGTGCGATCGGTGAAGCGACTGGCGACAAACTGCGCGACGCACACGTTCACGTCGATCTCATACCCCCGCACGCTCAAGCGGAAGGCGTTTTCGCGGCGTTGAGCGAGTTTGCCGGCGGCAACGAACAGCTCCATGGTCTCAACATCCTGCTTCCCCGCGCCGCAGCTGGCCGCGATTACCTGCCAAAGTCACTGGAAGAAGCAGGCGCGCGTGTCGATGTCGTCACCGCGTATCGCACAGTCGTGCCCGAGGATCTGGATCGCGGTCGGCTAAGCGCGATGCTCACCGGCAGCGCGGACTGCATCGCGTTCATGAGTTCCTCAAGCGTGAAGAACCTCGGTCTCTTGTTCGACACACACGATCTCGGCGAAAAGTTGCAAGGACTCGCGATCGCGTGCATCGGCGACGTCACTGCCGCCACCGCGGTTAACTACGGGTTGCGTGTTGACATCCAACCGCAGGAAACAACATCCGGTGGTCTCGCCAACGCCATCGCCGAATACTATTCAAGACACAAATGATGCAGATGGGCTAAACTAAACGCCGGATGTCGACGCCTAGTGTGCTCATCTTCGATCGAGACGCCAACAGTGGATCATCTTTGCGCGATCTTCTCGCGACGTGGGGCTACGAACCCATCGTCGCCGACGACCTTCCCGCCGCGCTCAGAGCCCTCGATGAACTGAAACCGACGCTGATACTCGATGGTGGTTCTGCCGACGACGCCCCGCTGGTCCAGCAAATCCGCGAACAGAATGTCGAACTCGATGTCGTTCCCCTTGAACGACCGGTCGATCCATCCAGGTTACGAGTCGCAATCGACCGCGCTATCGAGCTCAGCCTGGCAAGGAAGGAAAACGAACGACTCCGCCGCGAACTGCAAGACCGTGGCGCGTTTGGCGAGCTCGTCGGCAACTCCGACTCGATTCGCAAGATCTACACGCTCATCGAACAGGTCGCGCCGTCGAGTGCGTCCGTCTTGATCACCGGGGAATCCGGCACCGGCAAAGAACTCGTCGCGCGCACGATTCACAAGATGAGCCCGCGCCGCGAACGCCCGTTCGTCGCGATTAACTGCTCCGCGATTCCCGAGTCGTTGATGGAGTCGGAACTCTTCGGACACGAAAAAGGATCATTCACCGGCGCGGCTTCGCGGCGGCAAGGGTGTTTCGAGCTCGCCGACACCGGCACGCTTCTGCTCGATGAAATCGGCGAAATGCCTCCGCTGCTTCAGGCAAAACTCTTGCGCGTGATCGAGGAGCGCGCCGTCAGACGCCTCGGCGGCCGCAAGGAGATCGAAGTCGACGTTCGACTGCTGGCCGCGACTAATCGTCTTCCGCACCAGGCAGTCGACGAAGGCAAACTGCGCAGCGACCTGCTTTATCGTCTCAATGTCTTCAGCATTCACCTGCCGTCGCTGGGCGAACGAAAAGAAGACTTGCCGCTGCTGGCCCAACACCTCGTCACGCAGCTCGCCGCAAAACACGGACGTCCGGCACGCTTCCTGAGCCCGTCGGCACTCCAGGCACTACAGTTTCACGCGTGGCCCGGTAACGTCCGTGAACTGCGAAATGTTGTCGAGCGCGCGGTGATCATCTGTTCCGGCGAACAGATCGAGCGTCATCACTTTGCGCCGTATCCGATCGAACAACGCGAGCGGTTACGCAATGAAGACACTCTCGCGGTGCCCGTCGGCACGCCGCTCGAAGAAGTCGAACGGCAGATGATCATGCGCACGCTGCAAAAGACAAAGAACAACAAGACGCGCGCCGCTGAACTGTTAGGCATCAGCCTCAAGACACTCCATAACAAGTTGAATCTTTATCGCGAACGTGGGCTGTTGCATGACGAATGATCGCTCGGTTTTGCTTTTCTTCATCGACGGTCTCGGTATTGGCACCAGGGGTCCTCACAATCCACTCGACAATCTTGACGGTTCATTACCACTGGCGGTTTTTCAAAATGAAGAACCGGAAACATTTCTCGACGGCCTTGTTGTTCCGACTGATCCGTGTCTCGGTGTGCCGGGTCGACCACAAAGCGCTTCCGGGCAGACAACGATCCTCACCGGCGTAAATGCCCCGGCGCAGATCGGCTATCACAAGCAGGGTTTTCCCAACCAGGCGCTGCGCGACATCATCAACACGCATTCGATCTTCCGACAACTTACCGACGCCGGCGTCGCGCCAGTTACTTTCGCGAACGCTTACAGCCGCCGCTTCTTTGTCGAACGTCCGCGCTGGGTTTCGGCAACTACGGCAGCAGTCGAAGCCGCTGGACTGAACTTCCGCACGATCGACGACGTGCGAGCCGGCGCCGCAGTCTTCATGGACTACACGAATCGTTTCCTGATCGAAAAAGGC
>DATJKO010000389.1:0-2809 GCA_035491355.1 Pyrinomonadaceae bacterium | reverse complement strand
ACAAGGCTTAGTGAAAATCGAACGCGAATGAGCGGAATCGTTGGCATCGTTAACTTCGACGGCGCGCCGATCGATCGCGACCTGCTGACGCGCATGACGGAGTCGATGACCTTTCGCGGACCGGACGCGCAACAAATTCTTTCCGCGGGCTCCGCCGGTTTTGGTCACACCATGCTCCGCAGCACGCGTGAGGCAGAAACCGAAAAGCAACCGCTGACACTCGATGGCAAAATCTGGCTGACAGCGGATGCCCGACTCGACGGTCGGGCTGAACTGATCGCCGAGTTGGGTAAGCGATTCGAAACTCCACCATCAGATGCTGAACTGATCCTGCACGCTTACGAAGAGTGGAAAGAAGACTGCGTCAAACATCTGCTGGGGGACTTCGCCTTTGCAATTTGGGACAGCAACTTAGATCGTCTCTTTTGCGCTCGCGATCATCTCGGCGTGCGGCAGTTTTATTATCATTGCGCCAACAATCGCTTCGTCTTTAGCAACACACTTAACTGCCTGCGCCGGCACAGCCATGTCTCAAACAAACTGAACGAAGTCGCGGTCGGCGACTTTCTCGTCTTCGGACTGAACCAGGATCCGGCGACGACGATCTACGCCGACATTCAACGGCTGCCGAAGGCGCACACGCTCGTTGTCTCCCGCGACTCCATTCGCACAAATAAGTATTGGCAGCCGACGGCAACCCCGGTGCGGTACAAAGCCGCCCACGACTACATAGTGCGTTTCAAAGAGCTGCTCACCCAAGCGATTGAGGATCGGCTGCACACACCAAACATTAGCGTCATGATGAGCGGCGGTCTTGATTCCTCTGGAATCGCCGCCATCTCCCGAAAGGCTGTCGCAGTGAACGCCTACTGCGTGGTCTACGATTCAGCCTTCGCTGACGACGAGCGCCACTACGCCTCGCTCGTCGCCGACTCGCTCCAAATCCCACTCGAGTTTCTGCAAGGCAACGAGATCAACCAGCACAACAACGGCAACGATATCGGCGGGGCGCCGGAACCTTTCGACGTCGATCCGATCTACGCAGTTTCTGCTGAACTCGTGCGCCGGTGCGCGTCCACGGCTCGAGTCGCGCTGACAGGTTGGGACGGCGACACGTTCCTCGAGGAAACTCCGCGGCACTCGTTCGCCAGGTCACTAAGGAACGGAAATGTCGCTCGGCTTCTGTTCGACATGACGCGCTTCGTCTACTTTCAGCACCACCCGCCACCGATCGGCATCCGCACGCAGTGGAGACGTTGGCGCAGTCCAAACTCGAGTCGCCCGCCGTATCCAGTTTGGCTCAACCATGATTTCTCGAAGCGACTAAACCTGCCCGAACGATGGCTCCGTTTGAGTGAAGATGGACCATCAGCGCATCCGCTTCGTCCCCGCGCGTTTCGTCTCATCAACTCTCCGCATTGGGATGCCCTCTTCTCGCGTTACGACGCGGGCACTACATTGTTGCCACTCGAAGTCCGTCATCCCTTGATTGATGTGCGGTTAGTAGACTATCTTCTCGGCGTCCCAGTTATTCCATGGTTGCTGGACAAAACGATCCTGCGTAAAGCCATGATTGATGTCTTGCCCGAAGCCGTACGGACGCGTCCCAAGTCACCGCTCGCAGGCGATCCCGGGATGCTGCTCAGACACACCAGGAAGTTTCAGGAGATTGATGAATTCAAACCGGTCTCGACGATCTGTTCTTACATCGATCGGAAATCAATTCCGCGAGTAACCGAAGCACCTGATAGCAACCAATTGTGCATGAACGTCAGACCGTTCTGCCTGAACCAGTGGCTGACATACTCCCATTCATAGGAGCAAGGAATGACATTTGAACCTCCCGATCCAAAACCCGACCAGACTGAACAACCTAAGAAAAACTACTCCACCCCGCAGGTCGTGCATTACGGAAACATCCGCGAGATCACGAAGGCCGTGGGAGGTACGCTCGGCATGAACGACGGCGGAGCGGGCAAAGACAAGACGGGTTGAGTAGGTGTCGTACTATTCAACCATCTACGGCCTCCAGATTCATTTCAACAAGAGAGTGCCGGGTCTTTCACTCTCTACCTCAAAACCCGCACCTCCAGAACTCCAGGTGGATTTCGGCGTCATGCCCGCGTGGTTCGAGAGAGAACCACTCACGCGAGAGCTACGCTACGTCAGACCTGATGACGCCGAGCCGGCGGCTAAACCGCGACTCACGGTCTGGAGCGTGGGCGATCATTACCACCTTAAATACAAAGACGGCACAGAGTTCCTGGTCGACAACGGCGGCACGCATGTTTGGGTTACCTGGCCCACCGACACGCTGACGCTCGAAGACACTGCCACGTACCTGCTTGGGCCTGTCATGGGTTTTGTGTTGCTGTTGCGCGGTTTCGTGTCGTTGCACGCGTGCGCTCTTGCCGTTGACGATCAGGCGATTGCGATTGTTGGCCCCGCAGGCTCAGGGAAGTCGACGACGGCCGCTGCGTTTGCCGGCCAGGGTTACGCGATACTCGCGGAAGACGTCGTGACGCTGCGCGAGCGCGGCGAGGAGTTCATGGTCCAGCCTGGTTATCCGTCGATCAGGCTATGGCCGTCGTCGGTGGAAGCGTTGTACGGATCCGCCGCGACGCTGCCACGACTGACGCCGACGTGGGACAAGCGTTATCTCGATCTCACTCAAACTCAATATGAATTTCAAAAGCAGCCGTTGCCGTTGACCGCAATCTATTTGTTGGCGGAACGAACAGGACGGCCGGCGCCGTTTGTGCGGGAGATGGCTGCGCGTGAGGCATTGCTTTCATTGATTGCAAACACC